>DAOUTT010000033.1 GCA_030668545.1 Anaerolineales bacterium
AAAGCGGGTGCGCTCAGCCCCTAGGATAACCAGCATGGTTAGTAAACCGATGCCCAGGGTCGCAATGTCAATCTCTCGAAAATGCAACAGCGTATCAAAGACCCGCACGATTTTGTTTCCTGCTTCGCTGTAGTACCCCGTCAAATCCCCGACCTGTCCGAGGATAGCCTGGGCAGCCACACCAGTGATAAAACCGGTCATGACCGCATTGGAAATATAGTCGGTAAGCATGCCCAACTTGAGCAGACCAAAGATTACTTGAAAAATCCCGACCAAAATAACCAGTACAACCAGATACTCCAGATGCATATCGGACGATTTTCCTAACAAACTACTGCCGACAGCCAGGGCGGTGGCCCCGGTGGTATCCACATTCATGATCACAGAACTTGTAAAAAACGCCCCGACCGTTGTTCCAACAATCGTTGAGTAGAGTCCAAAGATCGGGTTGATACCCGCCAACAAGCCGTTGGCTATGGATCCGGGTACGGTAATAATTGCCATTACCAACCCAGCAATCATGTCGCGGAGTAATGTCTTCCGAGGGGTTTTTAATTGAGTCAGTGACATCGGCTTCCTTTCCGGTTGCTTCTTTCAGTGGCTCGCTCAAGGGCGAGTCAGCTTATCATTTTTATCACCGTCGCCGGCCTGCCAGGCGCAGATAGTACAGCAGTTGGAGTACTGCTGTCACTGCAGCGGCCACATAGGTGAGCGCAGCCGCTCTCAAGACTTGCTGCGAACCCTTTGTGTCTGCCTCGGTCCGCATCAACCCCGATTGATCCAGTAATTTCAGACCGCGCCGGCTGGCGTCAAACTCCACCGGCAGGGTAACCAGTGTGAATAAAACCATGATCGCAAAAAAGAGAATTCCCAGCCCAACCAGGCCTGACAAATTAAAGAGGAACCCGAAAAAGATACAGATATAGGAGAGCGGTGAAGCAAAGTTCACTGCCGGGATGAGGAAGTTTCGCATGGAAATAAACACTGAGTTATTTTCATGCTGCTGGGCATGGCCCAGTTCATGGGCCATGATCGCCATGGATGCGACGGATGGTTGGGTAGCCACGCCATCGGAAGCACGCACGGTATGGCTGCGCGGGTCATAGTGATCTGTCATTTGCCCAGGCGTTTCCGCCAGCTTGATACGCGAGACTACCACATCACGTTGTTTTTGTTGGATTTGCGCTTTCTTGGCATTGAATTCATCCGCCGTGACGATGCCTTTGTCGCGCAGATCGGCCAATTTTTCCAACTCGGGGGTCTCAACCGGGGCAGAATCTGCCTGACTGAGGACTCCCAATCTGGTTTGCTGTATGATGCGTTTTCCTACCTGGATACCATTCAAGCCGGCGCTGTTTTTTATATGACTCCATTTCCGGTATGTAGATCTCAAATAGGCTTGTGTGGCAATGGAGATGACCAGCGTGATGGCGAAGACCCAAAGATACAACGGGTCGATATACCAATTATATAGAAACATGCTTACACCTCTTTCATAATGATCTGATCACACACGGTTTTGATGAAATCATCATCGATGCCGTAAGCGCCTATCTTACCGCTCATAGCCTGAAGCTTTTGAGCGTAACGCTCCAGGACAAGGATAAATGTACTCCTGATCTGGCTGCGGCCATGCAAGCGAAGGGTAACGACCACTCGATGTGCCTCCTTGGTCCAGGGAAGCAATGCTTCCATGGCGCGTACCGACCATCAAGGCATTAAAGCCATGGGGGGGGGTGACGCCGGCCAGGGTAGCCGAGGCAATCGCATCCGGGATGGCTACAATCGCCATGGTGATCGCTCACTCAGGTCGGAGGTCAGCGTTTTTCGGCTAAATTCTAGGCGGCTCATTATCCGTTCAATGAGCCATCTGGTCAATACAGACCGTCACCGCCAGAATCACGATATCATCCTGGCCGGGTTCGATTTCCACACCGTAGGTATCCCGCAAGCGGAACCATTTCTTGGATACCTCGGCGATCTTATTCCGGCCCTCACCGATGCTGTATTCGTGATCGAGGATGTTTCCCTGCACTTCCAGGTCAGGTCCGTTTTTGATCTTGACTGTAAAGCGGTCACGCACCGGTGAGATGATCGCTTTCTTGACCAGCGCTACCTGTTTTCCGTGGGTGTCTTCCACTTCCATGCTGTCTTTGACCCTCAGCATGCGCTCCTGGATCTTGCACAATTCCTGTCCCTGGGGGTTCACGAAGCTCAAGGTCTGGCGCACGCGCAGCGCTTTCCCATCTACTTTGAAGGTTTTCTGGCCTTGTTCATTTTCAATCCAGAAATCATCCCCTATGGAGACCATCTTCTGGCGCATCTGATAGCGGGTGTTGCCGCTGCCGCGCCGTCCAAAACTGCGATCATCTTGGCGTTCCTGTCGTCTTTTTCCCATCTCATTGATCCTTTCTTAATATATACCCCATGGTATTCAACCGCAGATAGCGGCATACGCATATTGTAAATCATTCGTGGTCAAACCAAGCGGCCAAGTTTGATAACCGGCCGCTGAGTGTGACCACTGATTTGCTGATGGATGAAAATGCCTGTTTTTAATTGTTGGGAAATATTGGGGGAATTAAAAGAAATCACCCCGACCGCTCCTATCCAGATCGATCGGCAGTTCACCTAACTTGTCCCGCTGTTATAAGCGGGGCATAGCGATAAACTGCTCGGCCGGTACCGAATGCGGTTCGGGATGGGTCCAATTCTGTGGGCGGTATTGGGCTCGAACCAACGACCTTTGCGATGTCAACGCAACGCTCTAACCAGCTGAGCTAACCGCCCGAAGAGCAACTGAATTATACAAAGCCGAAGTCAAATCCGCAATGGCTGAATGCGAAAATGACAGGTGGGCTCTTCGATCGCCCCCCCATGAAAGGCTTGAATGTCCCTGCGCCATCATAAAGAGAGATGTCATGGAGTATTCACCTCCCTTCTCAATCAAGGTCTCGCAATAGGAATTTCTCAAGAGTGCTATCCACAGCCATGCCCTCGGCATGTCCGAATTCTCAATAACGGTATAAACTTGCGTATCGATAACTCGATTGGAGGTGACTTATGCAAAACCAAGACCCAAAAGCTATGCTCCATGCCATGCTTCAACCGTGGCATGATTCCATCGCCGACCCCGCCAGCGCCCAGAAAGCCGTCCTACAGCGTCTGCTGCGGGATTACGCCAAAACCGGGTACGGTAAGAAGCACAACGCGGAAAGCGCTCAAACCATCGAGGCCTACCGCGAAGCTTTCCCCATCGCAACCTATGAAGATTTCAAACCGATGATCGAAGGCGTCATGGCCGGCGATGTCGATGTGCTTCTCCCCGAGGAACCGGTTGGCTGGGCCATCACTCGCGGCACAACCGCCGGGGAGTCGAAATTCATCCCCATGACCCCCACGGATCTCCAGATGCGAGTGAGCGCCGGCAGGGCGATGATGAATTACGTGCTCACAAACGAGAGGTTCGACCTCTTCAGCGGCGTGAATCTCAATCTCAATTTCCCTTCAAATGTTGGCGTCGTTCGCGTCGGGGATCGCGAACTCGAATACGGGTACAGCTCAGGGATCTATACCAAATTCGTCTCCCAGCGCACACCCATCCGTTCCGTACCCTCCCAGGAGGAAATCGACGCCCTCGGCGGGGGGAAGACTCAGCGCGATTGGGATGCCCGCTTCGAATTAGCGTATCAAAAATGCAAGGATGAGAACGTCACCTTAGTGGGCGGTGTGGCGCCGACGATTGTGCTCTTCGGTCGATACACAAAACGCAAACATGGTATCTACCCCAAGGATGTTTGGAAACTGCAAATCATGACCCTGGGAAGTGTCCCCGGGATCAACACCACTTACAAAGCATCACTCACCGCTCTTTACGGTCCAGTGATCATTCGTGAGATCTATGGAACGACGGAGGGGATGTTCGGGCAGCAACGCGATGAGAAGCGCGCCTGGGTGCCCAACTACGATTTATTCTTCTTTGAGGTATCAACTCGAAGCGGGGTCAAGATGCTGCACGAAATGTCCCCGGGTGAGACGGGAAGCCTGGTTGTCTCAACGCCGATTCTCCCCCGCTATCGCATCGGCGATCTCATTCTCGCCTTGGAACCGCCGTACTTCCGCTGTATCGGTCGTGAACGCTGGTGGACCCCGCTGCGCTATTGGTGGAACGAGTTTAAAACGTTCAATCTCGGCCGTTTGTAATTCAGTCCGATCCTGGGTTTGCCCTCATTCCTTACGGAAAAGGGCGCGGAATAAGATAACCACACCGAACCCGATCACGATAGCCGGCCAGATGATGGACCAACCGACCAGGTCATCCAGCCCGATCCCGAGAAAGACCAGCGCGATGATGAGGCTGCCGATGACGGGTCCGCTGTATTCCGGGACGACTAGTCGGATCAGCACTTCCACGAGAATGATCAACCCAGCCCCGGCGAAGGCGAGCGACCAGGCGCTCATCCCCCCCAGAAGAGGTATGTCTCTCAGGATGTCGAGGTTGTTAGCCAGCAGGACCACACCGGCCCAAATCAATATCCCCGCCCAAATCACCCTACTGAGAGGATCGTTGCGGTGCTTCTCCTCCCAGGTCTTCTCATCCATTTTCTCGTGCTGCTTCTCCTCCGTCTTCTCCTCTGTTTCTCGACCTTTCTCATATTTCTCTGGGCTCGATTGATCAGACATCGTTCTCCCTCGCAGTTCGGTCAGCGCAATAGCCGACAGATTTGAACTTACTCTCTCAATAAGTGTCTTTATGGGCTCGGCAAAACAAACCGTTGCTCAACAATGCTGCCGCTTGTAACCCTGTACGTCATCATACTTTAGAAATGAATGAAACTCAATTTCACCCGTGCATTCCTCATAACTTGGCATGTAGATTAATACCTCTATGGCGGATTTCCCACTTTCACTCGGCCAGCTCGAAGACCACATCCGCCGGCATCCCGGGCTTTAATTTCCCGAGCGGCGTCTCGACCAGCAATTGCACAGCATACACTGTCGTCCGGCGATCTTCCTCTGTTTGAACATTGCGCGGCGTGAATTCAGCTTGATCGGCGATGCGAACCACAACCGCGTCAAATGTCTCATCAGGGAACGAATCTACGGAAACCTGTGCCTTATCGCCGAGCTGAATCTCCCCGTAACGATCCTCGGGCACATATACAGTAATATGCAGCTCGTCCAAATCACCAATGGTGAGCGCCGCTAACCCTGGCGCAAGCACCTCCCCACGCTCTACACTCCGTGTCAGAACCACTCCAGACTCAGGCGCCCGGATCGTCATTTTCTCAAGTTGGATCTCGACCAACGCGAGCACCGCCTTCGCCTGATTGACGGCGTGTTCAGCGGACAGGATTAGACTCATCGTCTGCGCGAGGGCAGCCTCGCCCTGGGCAGTCCCGGCCTCAGCCTGAACCAGTGCTAGCTGTGCGGCCTGAACTCGGAGATCGTACTCGCCCTTGAGAAGACTCTGAGGGTACTCCTGCGCGATCTGATAATGTTCCTGGGCAACCGTCAGATTTGAGCGCGCCTCGAGCAGGTCTTCCACTTCGTCTTTCGTAAGCAAATCATCAAAAGCATCTTGTGCGTCCTTAAGATCGTCTATCGCCTGGTCATGGATTTCCCGAATGTTGTCGCGGATATCTTGTCCTTCATCTCCGGTTGCCAAACGCTTCCAGAGCTCTTCTGCAATTTGGAACGCCGCTCTTGCCTCTACCAGCCTATCCTCAGCTTCAAGCAGCGCTTTCCCACCGACATCCTCAAGCAAATTCTGGAGCTGGCTGCGCTCCTTCGCTAAACTCTGTTCCGCATCTTCCATTGCCAAATGGGCGGCAGTAATCTCCTCCTCTTTTTCGAAATACCACTCCGGCAAGTCAAACAATTCGGGCTGCGTTCCTGACCATCCGCCCACCCTCTCCGACCAGTATTCGGCACGTGCCCTTGCAAGCTCCATCTCTACCTGGATCGCTGCCATCTCAACTTGCGCATGCGCTGCCTCGATGATGGCTGAAGCAGAAGCCTCCCCCGCCTGAGCGGATTCGAGTGCAGCCTGCGCCGACTCCACCGCTGCTGCTGCCTGATCACGCTGCACCAGCAGCATGGAATCATCCAGAATCAGAAGCACTTCATCTTCATCGACCGAATCCCCCTCCTCGACGTGAATAGACATCACCCTGCCGCCCAACTCGGAGGCTATGGCAATCTCCCGCGCCTCCACGATGCCGGATGCAGATAACTGGTTTTCACTTCCACTATTAATTGCATCGCAGGCACCTGCGGCCAACGCAATGAAGACCATGAGTGTAAGCGCCAAGCTTTTTTTCAAAATTCTCATCTCATCCTCCGACAACCTTTATAGGCGAGCGCCTGCCCATCTCTTTGGCGCTCAATCGCGCATATAGGCGATGAACACATCTTCCAGGGATGGCTCGATTACTGCCATCCGTCCCGATTCAATTTCTGACTGCTTAAGCTCCAGGGCCAGCGCATCCTGCAGCGATTCGACTCCCTCGGCGATGACATGCACGAGCGATCCATAAAGCTCCACCGATTCGAGAGGCAGCCGCCCCTCAATTTTTGCAGCGCGTAAAACTTTCACCGCCCTCGCGCTGTCAGAGGACACGATCTCGAGCACCTGGCCATGCATTCCTTGGTTTCGCATTTCGTCCGGCGAGCCGCTGGCGATGATCTGCCCCCTCTGTAAAAGCGCCAATCGATGACAGTGTTCTGCTTCATCCATGTAATGAGTCGTTACGAAGACCGTCACGCCATCGGCGACAAGCTGATAAAGCAGTTCCCAGAAATCCCGTCTCGAAAGCGGATCTACTCCGGCCGTGGGCTCATCCAGGAAAAGCACCTCCGGTTCGTGCAGGATGGCTGCACCTAGCGCTAAGCGCTGGCGCCACCCACCGGACAGCTCATGCGTACGCACATTTTCCCGACCCTCGAGTCCGGCCATCTGCAGAGCCCGGTCGATCTGTTGGTTCAGCTCCTTGTTGCTCAGACCATAGGCCGTGCCGTAGAACCGAAGATTTTGCAGGACCGTCAGGTCGTTATACAAACTGAAGCGCTGCGACATGTAGCCTACGCGGCCGCGAATCGCCTCGGGTTGCTCAAGTACGGGCACGCCCAGGACCTCAACATTTCCGCTCGTGGGTGTAAGTAAACCGAGCATCATACGTATCGTCGTAGTTTTACCAGATCCATTGGGTCCCAGAAAGCCGAAGATCTCGCCCGGATGGACAGCGAAGCTGACCTCGTCGACGGCAGTGAATTCACCGAAGCGTTTGACCAAGTTTTCGGTAACAATCGTTGTTCTTTCAGTTGTCATATGGTCATTTCTTCCCTAACTTAAAGACCGGCGGACAAAGCGCATCGAAAAGCCGCCGATGAACAACCCCAGAACGATCAGGGCAAGCACATGCGGCCAGAGGATTTCCATACCTGCCCCTTTCAATAAAATCCCGCGCACGATCTCCAGAAAGTGGTGAGCCGGGATGAAATTTGCCACCCACTGTATCACCTGCGGCATCGATTCGACCGGCGCCGCGTACCCTGTAAACATAAAATCGGCCATACCCACCATCAGGACCAACAGGAAAGCCTGGTGCTGCGTCTTGGCCATAACTGAGATCATCAATCCCTTGCTTAATTCGACCAAAATATACACAAGTGCCAATACAAGCAATAAAGCGAGTGAGCCGCGCACAGGAACACCAAACGCCCAATGTGTGAGTCCGAGCATGAGGACGAAATCGATAAAGCCCACCAAAACCACGGGGATGGATTTGCCAATGACGAGCTCCAGTGTGGAGAAGGGCATGACGAGCAAGTGTTCCAACGTGCCGAGTTCTCGTTCTCTGGTAAAGGAAAGTGCAGCAAAAAGAAGCACGGTGAATTCCAACATCAACCCCAGTTCGGCCGGTATTGTGTATAGCGCTTCACTTAACGATTCGTTGAACCACACACGTAGGCTGGGGATGAACCCCTCGAATTCCTCCGCTTGTAACCCGAGTCGTTGGACGAGTATCTGGTCCCCCATCTCGCGCGTGACCCCCTCGATGGCTCGTAAAGCAGCCGTCGCCGGGATGCTCTCTGCTCCGTTTAACAGAACTGCCACGGTTGGACGTCCTGCGGGTGAATTCAACTCGCTCGAGAAATCCGGGGGGATAATTACCGCTGCGCTTATTTGGCCCAGCCTGAGCGCGGCTTCAATCGCGGCGTCGTCGTACACCTCCGCTTCCATGTTAAAGATCTCGGTGTTCTCCAGGCTGACGACGAACCTCCGACTTGCCGCACTGCGGTCGTGATCTAAGACCATAAGGGGTAGATTGGATATAGGGCGAGAAGTTGCCCAACCGATGAGCAAGAGCTCAAGCGCTCCGCCGAGAATCATGAAGGCCGGCAGCCACCAGTCAGAGCGTAGATGGATGAATTCCTTAATCGATAAGGACCATATCCTCCGCCACGTGGCCATCATGATTACCCCAACCTCTTCCGGAAGAACAGTCCGGCGATAGCCAGAAATATGACTCCGAGCCCGGCCAACATCACACCGTAAGGCCAGAGTACTTCCAAGCCCACGCCTGTCAGGAAGACGCCCCGGGTGATGATCGCGTAATGCGTACCCGGCAGCGCCAGCGCCTCCATCCGCATCACCTCAGGCATCGAGGCGATCGGAAAGAAGATCCCCGTCATGAAGAATCCGGGAAAGAAGATTAAGAGAAAGGAGAGAGCCAAAGCGGCAGGCTGGGTTTTCATGAAAACGCCGATGATGAGTCCCATGCCCAAGATCGCGAACAAAAAGACAGCTGAGAGCAGGAAGAAAACGATAAAGTTTCCGTTGAAGGGTATCCTGAACAAGAGCATCGCCAGAAGCGGTATGATGATCACGTTCACCAACCCCACAAGTATGTATGGGATCATCTTCCCGAGCAGCAGTTCAGCGCGTGTGATAGGTGTGGCCATCAACTGCTCAAGCGTGCCATGCTCACGTTCATGGGCGAGGGTCAGAGCGACGGATAGGGCCGGGAATCCCAGCACCATCGATATCAACCCCGGGATCATATCGACACGGGGCTTTAAGCTGGGGTTGTACCAGGCTCGAACACGCAGGTCGATAGGCTGCGATATCCCCTGAGTTACCCCCAATGCGCCCATTTGAGCCGAGAGCGCCTGATTCAGGAATTCCTCCGCACGCCAGCCGACGTGCTCCACTGCAAAGGCGCCGCTCTGTGGTTCAGTGCCATCGATGATGATCTGCAGCGGCATGCCGCGCAGGGAGCGAATATCACGCGCGAAACCAGGTGCCAGAATCAGGGCTACCTTGATCTCACCACGCATCAGGAGCGTCTCAATCTCCTCCAGCGAGCTCACTTGAGCGTAAAGATCGAGATCATCACCTGCCGTGATTTGCTGGACGAAATTTCGAGAAGTCGGACTGCGGTCATAGTCCAGCACAGCGATTGGAACGTGCTGAATGTCCACCGTCAACGCATAGGCCATCAGCAGCATCATCGCGGTCGGGGCAAGCAGGACCAACACAAAGGTCGAGCGGTCGCGCAGGATGTGCTGGATCTCCTTACGGACAACAGCGAAAATATGCCTGAGGGACATCTTATGGTTTCTCCGGGGCATCTTCATGCGCCGCCAACCCGCGGATTAAGGAGATGAAAGCTTCTTCCATGCGCGCTGGAGCCGGGCGGATTTCCTTGATACCAACCCCGTTTTCCTTCAGAGCTAACTCAATTTCTGGGATTCTCACCTCGGCCGAGTCAACCAGTAAATGGATCGATTCTCCATAGGATTGCGTTTCGAGAATGCCTGGCAGCTCCCCCAACACGACTCGCGCGGCCTGCCAATCATCAGGCCGGACGTGGACGACTTCCCCCTCTAATTGATCTCTAATCGCTTCCGGGCTGTCGCACACGACCATGCGCCCTTCATACATCAAACCCACCCGTGAGCAGCGGTCTGCTTCATCCATGTAGGGTGTGCTAACGATTACGGTCGTCCTATTGTCATAAAGTTCCGCGAGGATATCCCAGAACTCACGCCGCGAGATCGGATCAACGCCAGTTGTCGGCTCATCAAGAATAAGTATCTCGTGTTCGTGGATCAGCGTGCTCGCCAGCGCCAACATTTTCTGCATACCACCCGAGAGGTGGTCCGCCCGGCGATTTCTAAAAGGGGACAGAGCTGCGAATTCCAACAAGTGCTCACTGCGCAAGGCAAAATCTTCCGCTGCAACGTCGAATAGCTCTGAGAAAAACCGCAGGTTCTCCAGGACGGTGAGCTCGCTGTACAGGCTGAACTCCTGGGCCATATAACCGATATGGCGTTTGATCTCCTCCGGCTGCGTGGCCAGGTCGAACCCTGCCAGGCTCCCGCTTCCCGAGGTGATCTTGAGCAGACCCGTCAGGAGACGCAGCGTCGTCGTTTTCCCTGCACCATCGGGTCCCACGAGACCGAAGAGCTCCCCTCGCCGAATCGATAGATCCAACGAATCAACCGCCAGCGTCTCATTAAACTCGCGAGTCAAGCCCTGAGTCTCGATGATGATCTGCTCGTTTGAGTTCACCGTTGGTATCAATTCTTCGCTTTGCGAATCACCCATAAGACGGCCAGCGCAACCAATGGGGGTTCTATCAAAATGCCAATGTACTTCAGGGTATCGCTGAAACCCATTGCGGGAATCACATACCAGTCGAGCAAGCCGGTCACAACCGTAGCGATTACCGCGGCGATATAATCCCCGCGCACGCCTATCGGGCGGTCATCCTTCCAGATCACACCGGCGAGTGCGCCGATGAGCAGACCCACCACGACCATTGCCGCCACCACAAGTAAGATTTCCATTTCAACGCCTCCTTTTGAGGGTAAACAAGATCGATGCTTGATAAGTAATTTTTAATTCGAGTCGAATAATTACCTCACTCATTTTGTCCTGCAGAAACAGCACGCACGCGGACCATCGGAACGCACCGCCCTAGCTCTCGATAGTCTGCTTCAGAGGGCTCTATCCGATAGCCCATGACGCGGGCGAGCTGCATCAATGCTGCCGGATGCCGCCGCCCATAATCGAGCATAGCGAGCTCTGCATCATCCAACGAAAGCCGCTCGGCAACAGCAGGAAATGATCTGCGCTTAAAGCGCACGTTCACATTGGGGTCGTTCCCAATATTGAGCAGCCAATCGGATTTTTCACCCCAGCCTGAGGCGAGGTAAAAGGCGTCATTTTTCGCATCCCTTCGGACCACTTCGAGGACAACATTACGTTGTTTACCGGTTACACGCCCAATGTGTGTGAGCAT
>DAOUTT010000201.1 GCA_030668545.1 Anaerolineales bacterium
CCGTTGATCTTGTAGGAGCGATAGATGCCATCTTCCCGAGCTTTGACGAGAGGATCAGGAATGCCCAGAAGCGTGGCCGATAGGACGGCGAAGGTGACCATGGCCGGAATGAGGAACTCAAGGAACATCGGGTTGATTCCGTGCATGATAAAAGCCATCATAAAATAGAACCCCATTGGTAGCAGGTAATTCACCAAAAGCAGCTGTTTATCTCGTATTCCAGCCCGGAACTCGAAAGAGAAGTGGTTGATGAATGCGGTCATCGGGCACCTCCAGGGGATGTGATTTCAAGAAAACGATCTTCAAGCGAAGGGCGTTCAACACGCAAGTCTATCAATGTATCCTTTTGGGTTTCGATGTGAGAAATAATCGCGGCGAGCGTAGGCCCGATGTCCGTGCTGAAGTAGATGCTGTATTCATCCTTGGACCCTTGCTGGCTTACAGCCGGGAAAGAGACTCCTGGCGCGGATAGGCTTGAGTTTTGCGTACGGACCGAAACTTTGGTTAACCCTGCCCCTTCTGCAGTGATCTCGATGGGAGTTCCGGTGGTTGCGATCTGGCCTCTCAGCAGGATGGCGATCCGATCCGCCATCTCTTCGGCTTCTGCCATGTCATGTGTGGCAAGAATGATGGTCGTGCCCGCTTTTTGCTGCTCACGCATGATCTCGTGCAGCTCGACACGCGTTGCGACATCCAACCCGGCGGTCGGCTCGTCCAGAAAGAGCACAGCAGGATCATGCGCGAGTGCCAAGGCAAGTGAAAGCCGCCGTTGTTGGCCGGTTGAGAGCTGGTGGTACTGCGCATTCCTCTTCTCCGCCAAACCCAGGCGATCCAAAAGGTCATGCCGAGCATCCACGCCATGATAGGCGCAGAAAAACTTCATCGCCTCATAGACGGTGATGCTTTCCGGCAGACCTGAGGCCTGCAGCTGCACGCCAATCACATTTCGCAATTTTCTCGGTTCGCGGGTTGGGTCAACTCCAGCCACCCGTAATGAACCGCTATTCGGTGAGCGTAAACCTTCCAGGCTCTCCAATGTGCTCGTTTTTCCAGCGCCGTTGGGGCCGAGAAGACCAAATATCTCGCCTTGATTTACTTCAAAACTGATGCCATCTACGGCGATGAAATCGCCATAGGTTTTACGAAAATCTCTCACTTCAATAACCGGATTTTCCATCTTGGAATAGTTCCTCCTGTATCACCGATACTATGTTTTGATAAACTTAAACACCCAGTCTAGATAGGCGATTGCCAAGTTTCTCACACTAGAAATTTATTGCCAAGAGTAAATAACTCAGCGCTCTGCGAAGCTAGCGGCATGTTCTAAGCTTTTTTCAAGGCAATATTCTTCCTGGCGACGTCAATTTCGATCAGCCTGATTGAATTTCCAATGAATCGTTGCACACGGGCAGCAGCTGATCCGCCGAGGTTTGTGCCTGGATACGAATTTAAGTGGAAATTGGTTCAATTTTACAGAGCTCTCTGAAATTGCAATACTCACAGATACGTCGGTTGCTAGTTATTGGAAATAACGATTTTTCTTTGGGGATGTTCTTTTCCACATCCTGGCAGTAGGCGGACATCTCTTCTGTCTCAACCCTCACCCTCTGTGCAAATTCCCCGACATCTTTCTGCTCAAGACGCAGTTCCATCTCGAAATAATCTGGAGAGAGGTAGGCGATGATCGGTCGAATCACCTGTGGTTCTGTTGCGAAATGGAAGGATGCCCAGGCTGCATAACCGATTAACTGCGCGCCATGCTTGTCTTCATCCTGCTTGCCCGTCTTCCAATCAATGACAAAGAGCTCCTCCTGAACCGGAAGGAGAAAATCCACTTTGCAATAGGCCTTCATACCATCAATACGTGTCTCACCAAAACCGGGCGGCTCGATGAGCCAGCGATCGTACCGTTGCAGCTTCGGGTCGCAGAGCCATTGGAAACGCTCGCTTCCGAGCAGGTTCTCGAGTGAGTTCTTCACCTTTGGGAAGACATCCTCGAGGCTGATCTCCTCCCTTTCAGCGTAATAGACCTCCGAAAACACCTTCGAATTGCAGCGACCCTGGGTAATATCCTTTGCATATTCAAAGAGACGATCCGTATCTACCGCATCCTGTGTGAGTGCGAGACGCCGGAGCAAAACGCGGATGATGTCGTGAGTGATTGCGCCGGTTTCGAGCGGGATGGTTGTTAATTCTTTGAGCGCCTCGATCCTGACCCTCGGGAACTCGGGGTCAAACTTAGCGTAGTACTGGTAGTAGTACTTGCGCTTACAAGTCGAGAACACGTTGTGGCGGGTCATGGACCAACCCAGGATCGGCGTGTATTTAAAACGTTTCAATTCCATCATCCGTACTCTCTCTCGATGCGCTCCTGGCCATTCCCTTATACTTAGTTTATTTTTACAGCCTCGATTGGAAGGCTGGGGATGGATCTGATCCCGACATCAGCAATAAACCTCGGCGGCGATTTTCAGCGCTGGACTCTTATGCAACTTCAATTTCTCTAATACTACAACAGGATGATGACCTTATACTAACTTCATCGCCATGGATCATGGGAAGCCGTTTATTACCCCCCCAAGGGAATTCACTTGATTGGACATTGATTGTGAACCAATCTCAGCCATCGCTCAACGTGTGGATGGATAAGTGGGGGCGGGCACCCACACCAGGATTGGAAAAGAAAATGGAAATCTACCAGGCGGTTCTGTGTAGGATGAAAGCACACTAGAGCGAGAAAGGATTTTCTACTTCAGCCTAACGGCTGGCGCAGAAAATCCTGGAGAGCCAATATAAGCGCTCACCTCGACTTAATCTGGAAAAATCAGATTAGATAGGACTATTCTGGTGCTGCTGTTTATCTTTTCGAGACTGAAGCATCATCAAGATAAGAATAATTGCCCAGAGAATTATTCTAACCGTCGTCGCCTTGATGCTGTCCGGGGCAACCACATCTCGATAAGCAATTTGCAAAACCACCATCACGGCGCTGTGGCTAACAAATGTGGCAATAGCAGCTGGCATAGCAAACTTGCTGCCTTTCCAAATAAGGATGGCGGTAATGAAGACGGATATTAGGCCCACGATAAGGTTATAGATCGGGAGCCAATCAATCACGTAGTAATCCATGACCTTTCCCAACACAACCTGGCTGCCGGCAAAGATAGACATCGCCCCGATTGCAAATGCGATCGCTGCAGCTATTTTTCTATAAATGGAACTCATTGTTTTTCTCCTGTATCTTTTCTCCGCAATAAAGGGGGAATTGGCATAATAAAAGGTGTCGTTCTCTTATAAGCCAGATACTCGTCTCCAAATCTTTTTTCAAGTTCCTTCTCTTCAACGAACTTGGTAAAAAGCAAGATGATCACCGAAAAAGCTAATACCATAACCAATGAACTGATGGAACCAATCAAAACACTGATTCCGAAGAAGAGGTGGATCAACCCAAAATACAGCGGATTACGACAATACGAATATGGCTTTTCGACAACAAGGTTTTGCGTAGCCATCAAAGGCATTGGTGTGCCTTGTCCAATCACTCTTTGAGCCTTGATAGACCACATCAGGAAGATTAGACCCAAGGTGATTAAACATCCACCAAGCACGGTTGTGGCTACAGGGGTTAGAAATAACGGTAGCTGTAACCAGGGATCCAAAATGAGTTTGGGAATGATAAAGAGAAGAGCAGGAAAGAAGAATGCGTAAACAAAGACAGGAAGTGCTTTAGCCAAAACCCGCCTTCCAGGAGTAGGTGGAAGATTGGAAGCATCTGCTAGTTTCTCTGCAAGTTTCATGTGCTATCTCTTGTGAGACCTCTTCTGGCCTTCTAATTACTCTATCGTTGGTTGTTCGGCTTTCTTACGCCGATTGCGCTGCCATTTGGTGAGATAGGGGATCAGGTATAAATAGGTCCCGCTGATAACCAGCAGCAGCATCAAGATGGATTGAAGTTGCTCTATTTGGGGCGGCAGGTGTTCAGTTCCCCCACCGGAAAACTTTGAAATAACCGCAAGAGGGATGATGATTATCGTTGGGATGGCTATCCAACGGTGGAATCTGCGAGTCCATTTGTTAAAGAATTTCTTCATTTTATTTCTCCTTGTTCTTCTTTCTCGACAGTCTGAATGGCTCTTTCTAGTAGATCGAGCAGGGTCGTTCTTTCTTGAGGTGTGAGACCAGTGAGCAGGCGTTCGAACTTCTGGCAACGGAATTCGTTCGTGCGTTGAAACAGTTCCTGCCCTTTTGGGGTTAGAAAAAGCTGCACAGCACGCCCATCCTTGGGATCGGGCTGGCGGGTGAGCAAACCTGCTCCTTCTAAGTGGCTCACACCGATGCTCACAGTGGGTTTTGACAGTTTTAGTCCGGAAGCCATGGCTTGAACACCGCACCCCTGGTTTGAAGCTGAGTACGTAATGAGAGCTAATTGAGATGGCGAGATGTTAGCTTCCTTTGGTGGAGCAGTCTGTGGTCCCCACTGGCGTAGTCTGTCCATAAGGAGCAGAAATCGTCCTGCTGATTGTTCAAGATTGTTTGCCATGAGCTTTATTCCTGACTAAGAACACCGCGATTTAAGTCTTTTTTAAAGGTTCAGATCACTCTGGTTGGTAAATCCAAAAGAGAGATCTAGCCAGTCTCGTTTTCGCCCTTTACAGCCGTATCCAAGATGCTTATGAACTCGTCTAAGGGCACACGATGGATGCGCGCGGCTGTCTTAACAGTAAGTACCTTGCCCAAGATTCTACGCAGCGAAAATCGCCCAACGCGCTGGACGCCAAATATTTCCATGACATCGGCAATATCACCGTACTCATTGAGGATGTCTGAGACGCGCGTGTTTTCTGTTATTTCCA
>DAOUTT010000085.1 GCA_030668545.1 Anaerolineales bacterium
TCAATGTCTTTCGGAAGCGGCAGGGAAGCCTCGCGCACAATCTCGACCATCGTTTCGAGGCGTATTGATCCCTCGAGATGGCGATGGAGATCAACCTTTGGTAGTTCCAACACCCGCTTATCAATTATTGCGGAATGATCCTTCAACTGGCTTCCTTGCCCACCCTGGAATAGAGAAGTGGTTGAGACGTCACCTGGAAATATCTTTTTTGCAGCGACCGGCAAGGCGCGTGTGCTAGCGCTGGGGTCGGTCGGCAATCTGGTTTAAGGACTACTTACGTTTGCGCTTCCGTTTGCGTTTCTTGCTCGGCTTCTTGGTAGTGCTATCTGGCTTGCCATCATCAGCCACCGCCCCCCTAGGAGCAGGCGCCTGCTTTGTAGTTGTTGAAGAACTCGGTGTGGTTCGCAGCCGGAACATATGGGCGACAACACCAGCCCGAATGGAAGCCAGGAGTACGTTAAAGAGGTCGAATGCCCGGCTCTTATACTGCACGAGCGGATCGCGTTGACCATAGGCCTCTAAGCCGATAGATGTCCTGAGCGCCTCCATCTGTGTGAGGTAATCCACCCACTCGCGATCGCCGACGGAAAGGAAAAGCTCTCTATGGGCACGTGCCAGCGCCTGGCTTCCTAATACATTGGAGATCGTTTCGCTTGCATCCGCGGATAAGGATGAAAGTGGACCTTGCCCGGCGTATTGATCGAACGCTTCCTGCCCAAGTGCGGTTCGTAAGCGATCCTGGGACCGCGATTCCAATTGATCCAACTTCGATCCGGCAAGCCGTGAGAATGCTGCGTTCCCAAGTAGTTTTTTCAAGGACTCTTGAGCGCCTTCAAGATGCCGTACAATCTGTTCTGTGAGCTCGTCCGGATCGCGGTCCGAGATGAGATTAGCAGCATAGAATGGATAGGTTAGGCGGGCGACCTTAACCGATTGGCGCTGGTGTGTTTTATGATCGAAAAAGCTGCGTTGACCGTAGCTCATCTGGATCAGAAAACGGATTCTCTCCCGCGCGTCGAGCGTTGAATTTTCCCGTAGGGCATTCTGCAGATCTGTCTCGATTTCACCTATGATCCGCCCTGAGCGAGCTTCCCATACGCTCTCTATCGCGTTTTGCAGATCTTCTGATGCTTGATCCCAATCGATGGATGCTGAGACGCTTGGCTGCAGATTCAAGCTTTCCCCAATCCTGCGTTCAACCGCCTGTATCAAACCGGCCCAGATGCGTAAGCCGAAACTGGCCTCTACCATCTCCTGGATTCGTCGCTGGAAACTTTGGGGATCTTCGCGCACCTGCTGCAAAGTTTTATCATCCATCTGGATGCGTAAACCTGCTGCTTGCTCGACCGCCTCCAGCAAACCGCGAGGGTCGACGTCTCGCCCCTCTTCTTCGGCTTCATAAATCGCAGCATCGACTGCCATCTCTGCGAATTCGACACGCTGCTCAACCTGGTCATCCAGACGCTCAAGGGCATTGGTCAACTGCTCGTCAACTGCTCGCTGCAAGTGAACTTTATTCGCGTCCAACGATCCTCGAGCGATTTCTAGGAGACTCTGTTTCAATTCATCCGCTTGGGAGAACCCTTCTAATGGAGCGAGGAGCTCGCTCAACATGAAGGACGGATAGGGTTCTTCGCTCTCAAGTCCGATTGTCGGCTGGGTCTCCTCCAGCCAGGCAAGCAGCTTCCAGGGTCCCTCGGGATCGACAAACGCTATTTGGACATGCTCTTCAACCACAGTGCGCAGCATCGAGGCGATATCATCGCTTAAACTGTCCTTCGTGAAGACCCGGTTGCGTTGATTGTAGAAAACTTCGCGCTGTTGATTGAGTACGTCATCATAATCGAGAAGGTGCTTCCGGGTGTCAAAATTCGCACCCTCAACCCGAGTTTGAGCTTGTTCGATCGTTCGGTTCACAATTTTATGAGCGATCGGAACTGCATCATCGATATTGAATCGCTGCATGAGGTTCGCCACTTGTTCGCCGCCGAAAAGGCGCATTAACTCGTCTCCCAGGGAGAGGAAGAACTGCGAAGAGCCTGGGTCACCCTGCCGGCCTGCTCGACCGCGCAGCTGGTTGTCGATGCGCCGTGATTCGTGCCGCTCTGAACCAATCACATGCAGACCACCCGCATCCCACACACGCTCGCTATCCTCTATGAAGCGTTTCAGCTGCTCAATTTCTGCATCGTAGATTCCAATCGCCTCTTTATCCGCCTTCGCCAGTGCCTTGAGTCGCTCACCCAAACTCATGTTCTCAGGATCTTGAACCCCGATCCGCCGCAAAACACGATTCACCGCGGCGAGAATTTCCTCGGCGATTTCGCCGCCGAGCTTGATGTCTACACCTCGCCCGGCCATATTTGTGGCGATGGTCACCGCGCCCAATGACCCTGCCCAGGCGATGATGGCTGACTCCTCATCATGCTTCTTCGCGTTCAAAACATTATGGGGAACCCCACCCTTCAGCGCTTCAGTCAACCTATCGAGATCAGATGGGGCAAGTTCTAAGATCTTCAGTAACCGCTCGAGATTCTCCTCACGAGAGGGATTGAGCGAGATGTCCAATTCACGAGCGAACGGGCGCAGAGTGGGAGATTTAACCTCGGGAAGCGGAGCGTAGAGTGGTTTCAAAGCATCGACCCGCATACCATCATCGGGGATATCATGCGCCTCCAAGTAAGCATCACGAAGGATCTGGACATTAGCCAGGGTTTGAAGCGCATCTGCCCGCAGGCGTGATGAGAGACGTTCTGAAAGTTCGACAGAAGTCGTCCCAACGAGGAGCGGTTGGCCTAGAGTGTGCCGCCTTAAAATCTCCAGGGTGACCGCCCGGAGCTTCGCTTCTTCGGTTCGGAAAACGATATCAGGGTAGTCTTTACGGCGCCAAAAAACCGGGTCTTGATCCTGGTCATCGACGCGAGTGTAGTAGACGAAATTGCTGCCGTTGTCAGAATAAGCAATTTCTTCCAGATCCGTGCCTGGCTGCATTACGATGAATTCTAGATTGGTTGGAAGCGGGAGCACATCAACATCGTATATTTTGCTGAACTCCTCTGCTTCCGTCACAGCAGTTCCCGTCATGCCCGCCAACTTCTCGTACATACGGAAGTAATTCTGCAAAGTGACCGTGGCATAGGTTACATTTTCTTGTCGAACGCGAACTCCCTCTTTGGCCTCAACAGCCTGGTGCAATCCGTCGGACCAGCGCCTGCCGGCCATCATGCGACCAGTGAATTCATCCACGATGATTACACGGCCAGCTTGAACAACGTAGGCTTTATTCCGTTTGAAGAGATGCTCTGCACGCAGCGCTTGCTCCAGATGCCCGAGCAATCGAGCCTGCTCAGGAGTAATGTCCTCAGGACGATCTGGATCGCGAATTGGAGTCTTGAGCAATTGCTCGACGTGGTTCTCGCCAATCTCAGTGAGCGCCACTGTCCGGTCCTTCTCATTGGCCTCAAAATCTTCGGCGTTAAGTTGTTTAACTACTTGGGCCATCTGGACATAGAGCCCGGGATCGTCATGTGATGGACCGGAGATGATCAAGGGTGTTCTGGCTTCATCGATGAGGATGTTGTCCACTTCGTCGAGAATGGCGAAATGATGCCCGCGCTGCGACCGTGCTTCGAGCGTGCGGGCCATGTTATCCCGCAGGTAATCGAAACCAAATTCGTTGTTGGTTCCATAGGTCACATCCGCCGAATACGCTTCTTTCCGATCGACCAGGCGCAGTTGATGGACGTCCTCCTGGACAGATTCCAGGTCAGGATCATAGAGAAACGCCTTGCGGCCATGCTCGGTTCGGGAAGCTTCTTGCAGGATCCCGACGCTCAATCCTAGAAAGTGAAAAACTGGACCCATCCAGCGTGCGTCGCGCCGCGCAAGATAATCGTTAACGGTGACCAGATGAACGCCCTGTTCTCCTAAGGCGTTGAGGTATATCGGCATCGTGGCCACCAGGGTTTTCCCTTCCCCCGTCTTCATCTCGGCGATCTGGCCTTGATGGAGGACGATTCCGCCGACAAGCTGCACATCGAAATGCCGCAACCCAACCGTGCGAATCGCAACTTCACGCACAACCGCGTAGGCTTCAACAAGCAAGTCGTCGACAGTCTCGCCCTGCTGTAAGCGCTCCTTGAATTCACCGGTTTTTGCTTTTAACGTCTCGTCTGAAAGAGCCTGCAATCCTGGTTCAAGAGCGTTGATCTCATCTACCATCTCGCGGTAATGATCCAGCATTTTTTGGATGGGATCGCCGCTGATGGCTTTCGCAATATTCTTAAACATACTTTTTAACCTCTCCGGGCGAGATTATAGCATAGGGGTTGCCAACACTAAGGGATAGCCGCGGTGAGGGGTTGTCACTCTGATGTGATGCGCAGAGGAGGCATTGGGAACCTCGGTATGACATCGTCCTGTCTTAATCAGGTTATATTACTACTGGGCACCTCCCCCTCACGCCTGCGAAGACCCAGAAAACTATCCCTTGACGCCTGAATGCTTGAGAATACAATATGCTTAAGGGGCGGTGGCGGAATTGGCAGACGCCGGGGACTTAAAATCCTCTGAGGGAAACCTCGTGTGGGTTCGACTCCCACTCGCCCCACTTAATCAAGTTTTAAAATGTCGCGCCTGCGATCCAATTCTGTGAATATATCTTGGGCAAGCCCTATGTAACCCTTGAGCGGAGGTTGATCATGGTAAAGGGAATCCGGACCATTGTACTGAGCGCAGTGCTGCTCTTGCTGGTTGGCTGCACACTACTGCCCGGCGTATCTGCTCCCACACCCTTCACATTTCCCACACCTAACCTTACCCACACATCCATCTTCGCCGAGATCCCCACGTCTACCAATACACCTTCGATCCTACCAATAGTTCCAACGGGGACCACCACACCAAGCGGTCCAACCCCCACAACCGATCCGGCGGTGACGGAGACTCCCAACCTCACCCCAGTCCCAACAGGCTTTCGCCCGAATGGCTCCCCCGTGACAGCGGTTTACCTGAGCGCAGCTCCGGTGATCGACGGAGTGCTCAACGAGTGGTCATCGACTGCCTACCGCGCTGAGAAAACTGTTCCCGGTGCCGGCTCGAATTGGACCGGTCCGAGCGATCTTTCTGCCACGTACTACATCGGCTGGGATGCGAACGCCCTCTACATCGGCGTAAGCAGAACCGACGATATAATCGTTCAGATTTCAACGGGCTACAACATGTATAAAGGTGACGATGTCGAAATTCACCTCGACGTAGACCTGCCCGGCGACTTCTCCTCTGTAACCATGAGCTCTGATGACTACCAGATGGGTCTCTCGGCAGGCAACTTCGGAACACTCACTGAAGAGGTTTACCTCTGGTTCCCGCGAAGCCTGCAACGGAGCTTATCCACCGTCGAAATGAAAGCCCGTCGCACGACGCCTGGCTACGATATGGAAGCGAAAATACCCTGGTCCGTGTTCGGAATCAACCCTGTAGAAAGCGACCGCTACGGATTCGCACTCTCGCTTTCGGATAACGACTTGGCGGGAGTAGCAACGTGGCAGTCCATGGTATCGAGCGTATCGACGCGCAGGGTGGTCAATCCAACAACCTGGGGGACCCTGATCCTCGCCAGCCCAACAGCGGAGTAAACCCCTAATTACGCCACCCTCTACAATGTAGTGTGAACTATTGCATTTAATCGAGAACGGGTTGGCATAGGTTTCTCCCTAGGCCGGTGATGGGTTGTTGGTAAGGGCGAGCCGCCAGCTCGCCCTTACAGGTCTTTAAAACGGATAGTGAACGGACTGGCAAACGTGGCGACACATTGATGTCCGCGCGTTAAACCTCCCGCAGGTTTGGAACCTGCGGGAGGTTAATAGATCGATTTCGAGCTGAGATGTCCCACTCACTTCCGGGCAGAGTAAGACAGTTGAACTCCGATGCGTCTCAAATTATTAGATGAGAGCTTAAAAAAGCACTGAAGCCAACTCGTCCCGATACTGCTGCGTTAACGTGTCTTGATCGCCAATGATCGCGAACAGCGACAACAGCACTTGTTTAGGTAAGCCGTCGCGGAAATTCTTTTGTTCACGCAAGATATCGAGCATTCCATCCATCGCTGCTGGAAGATTGCCAAGCCCTATCAGACGCGCAGCCTGATATAACTCGGCCGCGAGCGGGTCGTCCAGGTCCCTCGTTCCGGTCTCTTCAACCTCGGAAAGAAGGGCTGCTAGCGGTTTATGCCGCTCTGCAGCTGCCCATTCATTGCCGGGAGGAAAAACCTCAATTATGCCCAAAGCATCTTGGCCTTTTCCCTGCATGAGCAGGCTCTCCAATAAGCCCAGTGCAGCTGGCGCATTGGTCTCATCCATTTCGAAAATCTCGCGGAAACTGGTTTCGGCCTGTTCCCAGTGATGAGTCACAAGTAAGCTGCGTGCATTTTCAACCGCATCTTCCGCTTCGGTTGGCGCCAGGTTGCCGATGAAACTCCGCACAACCGGTTCCGGCTGCGCACCCACAAACTCGGTTTCGACCTGACCTTGTTTAAACGCCTTGACCGCAGGGATACCCTGGACGCCATAGCGAACCGAGAGACCTGGGTTTTCGTCGACATTAACCTTCGCCAGGAGAAAACTTCCCCCTGCTTCAATCGCCAACCGCTCTAGCAGCGGTCCCAGAGTCCGGCAAGGACCGCACCATGGCGCCCAAAAATCTACAACGACGGGAATTTCATGGGATCGAAGGATCACTTCGCCCTCGAAAGTCGCTTCATCTACGTCCAGAATGTACTCGGAAAAACTCAAAACTTGCTCCTTTTTCGGTTCGTAAAGATACTACTCCACTCTCGTTAGCGCTTTATTAGCGCCTCTATCTCTTACTTGTTTTACTTTATTTGTTCTAACTTGCGGCTTGGTTAATATTCTTCGCCCGGATCAATCCCTGCTCCAGGCTGCTCAACGCGCAGGACTTCGCCATGTATGTTAATCACAACCCGGAAACCCATCATTCCCAGATACGTGCGCATGTCCTCAGGTAAACCGCTCTGGAGCAAAGCATCAAATTGGGCATCCATGTTTTGTAGTGACGTTTCGATCGCAGCCTTCGTGAAGATGTCCTCCTGCCCGATCATCTTCATCGTTCCCTCACTGATGATGTCCTCATGCCCCTTTACCATCTCCTGCAACTGATCGAGAACCTGCCGATCGACATGCTCGCTTTCGATATGGCGGAGGAAACCGTCGTCATCGACGACATAAAACGATTCTCCGCCGACAAGAACGATATCTACCCCCCTGTCATCTTCATCAACAACCAGACCTGCAAATAGTGAATGTTGTGCCATCATCAGAATTCACCCCTGCCAGCTACGTATTCAGTGGTAATGGGAAATAATGTTAACACTTTGCTCTTTGCTGCTTCTAATCTCTTTGAGTGATCGATTATGAAGAATCTTACCAAATCCAATAGATAATGGGGAAGCGATTTCCAGGCGACGATGGATTAGCCGATTCCCAAGAACTCTTCCACCTTGGGTTGAAACCATCTTATGGAATCATCGTCATTGTAGAGACGTTGCATGCAACGTCTCTACCTCGGTAATAAATGTCCTCAGTTTCCCTATGGTATATATTGGGGATTCAGATTGTACTGCGCTATGGTTGTCAAAGATCCGCTCAGGGGTGAACGTATACCAGCGTTCCAATTGATGCGAAGTTGAAAAGCCATTCCGCATCTGGGGTGTACAAGTTTATGCAGCCGTGGCTCATAGGGACACCGAAATTGCTATGCCAATAAGTCCCATGAAGTGCATACCCCTTGTAGAAATACATCGTATAAGGGACGCCGGGCAGGTAATATCCGGGACCCGCCATAGCGGTGGAGTAGAGTTTTGTGTACACGCGAAACTGGCCGGTTACTGTCGGATGAGCTGAAGTCCCAGTTGAAACGATGAAGCTCTTCACAA
>DAOUTT010000348.1 GCA_030668545.1 Anaerolineales bacterium
AGGAAGGTGATCAATGCCACACCAATCACGAGAATACGAGAAAAAGTAAGTGCGATGCGCATGGCTAGGATCAAGCGGTGTGCCTCAGAGAGGACCCGAGCAGCCAAACCCGCTCGCGGCAAACCTTCCTCTTCGTAAGTTGTAAGCTGCGAGAGGCGGCTGTTTACAAAGGCACTTCGAGCTGACGCCAGAAAGACATCCAGGATTAGCGCCGCTGCAAGACCGATAAGGCCGTAACCTAAATTAATCATCGTTGTCCAATTTCCTAATTACGCGAGCGGGAACGCCCGCGGCTAGTCTCCAATCTGGAACATCCTTCGTCACAACAGAACCAGCGCCTGTTCGTGCCCCGCGTCCGATTTTCAGCGGAGCAACGAGCATTGTATCGCTGCCGATGAAGACGTCAGCCCCGATCTCTGTATGATGTTTATTTTTCCCATCGTAGTTGCAGGTGATCGTACCCGCTCCGATATTGGTGTTTTCGCCAATGTGCGCATCACCGATGTAAGAGAAATGGCCCAGCTTAACCCCAGCCTCAAGCCGACTGTTTTTCACCTCGCCGAAATTCCCCATATGCACACCGCGGCATAGGTGTGCTCCTTCACGTAAATGTGCGAAGGGTCCAATTTCGACTTCTTCTTCAATAATCGCCCCCTCAACAACCGAAGCTTCGATTTGCGATCTGTTCCCTACAGCTGAATTGCGGATTATGCTATTTGGCCCGATACGACAGTCCTCGCCGATTCTCGTGTCACCTTCGAAATGCGTGTTGGGGTGGACAACAGTGTCCTGTCCGATCTGCACATCAAGACCGATATACGTCGTTGCCGGATCGATAATTGTCACGCCTTCTTCCATCCATCTGCGGTTAATTCGCATGCGCATGGCGTGCTCGGCCTCCGCCAGATGCTCGCGTGTGTTTATTCCGATAACCTCGTCTGGACTTGTAACGCTGACACTCTCAACCGTTTGGTCCTGCTCGACAGCGAGGGAGACCATATCCGTGAGGTAATATTCACCCTTTGGTGAAAGCGGAAGCTTGGAGATGTTTTCCCACAACCAATCGGCGCGGAAAACATAGGCGCCGACATTCAATTCGCGGATCGCGCGCTCCTCTGGCGTTGCGTGAAGCTCCTCAATGATCCCCTGTATCTTCCCCGATGTATCGCGCTTAATCCGCCCGAAACCGCGCGATTCCTGCACATCAGCGGTCAGGATCGTGAGCGGACCAGGGTTCTCACGCTGACAGGTGATGATGCGTTCGAAGGTATCCGACCGAAGCAGCGGCATATCCGCATGTGCAACCAGGATCAAATCGGTTTTTCCCTCCAAGGACTCTCGCACCTGCATGACCGCATGCCCCGTTCCAAGTCGTTCTGTTTGCTCAATGAAGATGCATTTACCATCAGCCTGGCGCTGCACTTCTTCACTTGCAGGACCCACAACCAGGTAAGGCTTCCTCTTTGTTGCCTTGCTACAAGCTTTGATCGACCAATCAACCATGGGAACGCCAGCAAGTGGGTGGAGAACTTTTGGAATCCGTGATTTCATTCGAGTGCCCAGACCAGCAGCCAGAAGTACTGCCTCACACTTCATAATTCTCTCCTCTTGGGTTTCTGGATGCGAAGACGACCGTCCAGATTCGAGCGCTCAACAGGCGATCCAATGAAAATACCTTTATCAAGTGAGATCTCTCTAACGGGGGGTCGTCGTCTTCTACTGGGTTCAATTTCTTTTGTCAATCTCTGGCTGGGGCGCCAGGATTCGAACCTGGATCCTCGGATTCAAAGTCCGGTGTGCTGCCGTTACACTACGCCCCACTATTCCCGCTTCGAGGCGGGTGTCACGAATTTTATCACATGCGCCAGAGGAGCCACAATGAGATTGTAGTTGCTTCATCTAACGCGAGGTAGAAAATCATTGTTGTGGATGATGATACCCTAACGGCCGTTGTAACCGAATAAAAAGGGGTAATACGCTCAGTCTTCGTCCTCTGGAAGTATGCCCTCATCGAGGGCTTCCTCGTACGTCAGAATATCTCCATTCGCGCTCTTTGTTTTGGGCGCATCTGATACCGCTTTATCCCAGAATTGCTCTGCCTCTTTGGGATCGATTTTTTCGGCCTCTTCACTAATGTCCTTTTTTTCGTCTTCCATAATCGCTCTCCCTATCCGAAAGCCGGTCTTCAGGAGTAAATCTAGTACAGACCTTCTGCAGAGGATAATTCCAGCAAGATCTGCAGCGCTTTCATCGTGAGGATTGTAGCAGGAGCGGCAGGTGTAAGCAATTGCTCTTGACGATCCTCACACACCTTCAGATAAGACATCTACAAAATAATCACAATGTCAGCAATGATGTTGGTGCCGAGAGTTGTTGTAACTTTTATTTTCCCCCCCCCCCGTTCGCCCCCCTATGGGGGGCTGCAGGGGACCATTTCATCGTCCCCCGCACCCCCTTCCGAATGGCTATTCATGCAATCCATATACGCCCAAGTTCCAAAGCCGGGCTCTGTCCAATTTGCTCCTGATTGCGTTTCTAGGGGAGTAAGAGTCCGAGA
>DAOUTT010000098.1 GCA_030668545.1 Anaerolineales bacterium
GTAGGTGTATTCGCGATGTAAAACCCTTAAACTGATTCGCAAGGCATTGTGGGGCATCGGTCGGGTCTGCCGACACAAAAAGGTGAACATGATCGGGCATGATCTCCAATGCTTCAATCGTTACCTCAAGATCTTCCGCTTTCTTGCGCAACAGGTTATGTAAATCATCGGTAATTTTACCGGTCAACACTTTACGCCAGTATTTGGAACACCAGACAAGGTGATATTTGAGGGTATAGACGCACCCCGCGTTGCGCCGATAACGTGGACCTGTCATATCAACAGTATAAGTAAATCGCTTGATAAGAGTAAGATATCAATTGTTTTCAAAAAGAAGGTGTGCGCCTTCCCCTGTCTCCTGTACCCCCATCAGTTACGGGGGTCGAAGGAAAGGAGACTGTCCCTGCCGCCGATTACTATGGCCAACCTCAGATGAACCGAACCGGCTCTTTCTTGATGACGTTTTCGGAATAGAAAAGGAAATCGCTGGCGTGTGCGCGCCTAGAGAATCCCCCAGGATGCGGTTCCCTCGCCTCGGGCGCCATCCTGAGTTGGTGAACCGGTTGAGCTCACAAGGGCACTTGCTCTGCTCCAGCAGGCTTTCCGATCTCGCAGATGCGGAGAGCGCCTCTCCACCAATTGATAAGGGAAACCCCTAGTAGTTACCAGCGCCGATCAATAGGGAACCCCGTACAAACTCCCGGGGGCAAGTAAGGTGTCCCTTATTGGAATCCAGATCAACATACCTAAGACGACGGCCAACAACGCGCCGACCAGGAACAGGATAGCGAAAATACCTATCGTCTTTCCCCAGGATATGCGGTTGACAGATTTCACGGCCAGAAGAGTGAGCACCAGGTTGTAAATCACAAGTGGAATTGTCAGGCAATTTACTATGGGGATCCAACCAATTAATCCACTAAGGAGCGTGATCGGCGCAGTGAAGGCGGCCAGCGCATACACCATTTCAGCTAAGGTTCCTTCTCCCCC
Source organism: Anaerolineales bacterium (assembly GCA_030668545.1). Lineage (GTDB taxonomy): Bacteria > Chloroflexota > Anaerolineae > Anaerolineales > E44-bin32 > E44-bin32. The sequence goes on from DAOUTT010000098.1 coordinate 991, forward strand.
GAAGGCGCTTGCTGTGAACTGCACTATTCCAGAGTAAATGAGTATTCCAATGGCGCTGAAAAGAGCGACCATGGGCAGCCCGCAGATAAAGACACCAGCAATCATCAAGCCCCCTGGAAGCAACAACCCTGCTTCCTGTTCGAGCGCTTCAAATAGACCTGGTCCGGCCAAGAGACCTGAAAACAGTATCTGCGCGGTAGTGGTCATCAGGTAGGAAACCGCGCTTGTAACGGCGATCCAGATCAACGCCCGACTGAGCGATCCGTTCGGGTCATCCGCCAAACTGCGGAATGTCTCCTCGTTTGGGCGTGTGAGCGCCATTTTCCAGGATTCAAACCAGGAATAAGTGCCATACTCGGTTGGAAGTGCGCCGCTCCCTGTCTCGGTGGTTATAGCGTTGCCCTCTTCAAAATCAGACATCGTCAAGTTCCTTTCACTCCCCTCATTCATGAAGTAGGTCTAGCTTATTGCGCTTTAGCGTGTGAACCCTGACATCTTGGCGGTATTTCTATTGACAATAAGCTCTGGCTCCCCTTGATGGGCATATTAGATAATGAATCTATTATGCAGGGTTATTCTTTAAACACCACTGCTTGTATGTCGACCGAGTTAACGGGATAAACTCCGCCGAGGGGATCCGTAAGACAACACATCACAACCCCTATACCGCACCCCGCGCGCTTGCCCTCGTGCATCCGACACATCAGGTCCTCGAGGTTCTCTTTCAAAAGAACGTTAAAACACTTAGAATGTCCCTGTCAAATCTTTAAACACACACGATGACAATTTCTATCCATACATTATTTCCATCGTCATCAAGAAAGGTGTTGGTCTACGTATGCATGTCTTAGTTACGGGCAGCAGTGGATTAATCGGATCGGAAGCCGTCATGTTCTTTGATCAGCTTGGTTTCCGAATTTACGGCGCTGACAACAACATGCGCGCTGACTTCTTCGGCGCCAAAGGGGACACAACCTGGAATCGCAAGCGGCTTGAGGAAACCTGTGCGCATTTCACCCATCACGAATTAGATATCCGTGATCGAGAAACCGTAGATGCTCTCTTCTCTAAGACTCATTTCGACCTCATCCTGCACGCCGCGGCCCAACCAAGTCACGATCTGGCAGCGAAGCGTCCCTTTGACGACTTCGATGTAAACGCTGTTGGAACCCTGAATCTGCTTGAAGCTTGCCGAATACACTGCCCTGATGCTGTTTTTATACACATGAGTACAAACAAGGTTTATGGGGATCGGCCTAACAAAATCAAGCTCAAGGAGCATGAAACACGCTGGGATTACGACGACCCCAAGTATGTAAATGGGATACCGGAGGACTTTCCCGTTGATCAGAGCCTGCACTCGCTGTTCGGCGCTTCAAAACTCGCCGGCGATATCCTTGCACAGGAGTACGGGCGCTACTTTGGGTTGAAAGTCGGGATATTCAGAGGAGGCTGCCTGACCGGACCACACCACTCCGGTGTTGAACTTCACGGTTTCCTTAATTACCTTGTGCTGGTCGCGCTACGCGAGGGTCCTTATACCATCTTCGGTTATAAAGGAAAACAGGTTCGCGATCAGATTCACAGCCATGACGTGATAAATGCGTTCTGGCACTTCGCCCAAGATCCAAAACCGGGAGAGGTATACAACCTGGGCGGGGGCAAGGAAAACGCGGCCAGCCTGATCGAGTGTGTTGATATCATAGAGCGGCTCTCGGGAAAACGTCCTGAACTGACGTATACGGACCAGAATCGCATCGGAGATCATATATGCTATTACTCCGATCTCTCTAAACTCAGGTCTCACTACCCGGGATGGGATTTAACGTACACCATCGAAGAAATCATCGAAGAGATGATCCGGCTCATGCGTGACCGCTAGAAAATATCAGTGCGAACCTAAGAAAACAAAGCATGCGCTTAACCATCCTAAACCAGTTTTATATACCGGATTTAGCGCCCACAGGGCATATGGCCGCGTCTCTGGCTGAACACCGCGCCGAACAAGGAGATGATGTCACCGTTATTACCAGCAGCGGCGGTTATGTTTCAGAATCAGCCACAGCCTCTGGATCGAAGTCGATAAATCCCAGAGTGTACCGCTTGTGGACACCGCGGCTGGGCAAGAGCACAGCGCTCGCGAGAATCGTAGATTACGTCTTCTTTTATATCTTGGCTTTCATCCGTTCGATCACTCTTCCAAAACAGGATGTCATCATTTCGCTGACAACTCCACCTTTCATCGCCTGGACGGCCATCTTCCACAAACTTATTCATCGGTCAACGAAAGTGCTCCTCTGGAATATGGACTGCTACCCTGAAATCGCCGAGAGAGCCGGCGTGATTGAGAATGGCGGTTTCATCAGCCGAGTCTTCCAGAGCGTGAACCACGGATTGTTCCGGCGCCTGGACCAACTCGTTTGTCTCGACGGAGCTATGTTGGATCTTCTCACATCCCAATACGTTTCAGCCAAACATACTCTGGCAACATGCGTCATCCCGAATTGGGAGAAAGCCTCACAGTTCCCACCTGATCTCGCTCCCGATCCTTGGGACGTAGCTGCGAACACGGTCACAGACGACTTCGTCATTCTCTACCTGGGCAATGCGGGATTCGGGCACCGCTTCGAGACAATCATCGCTGCGGCAAAACGGTTGGTAGACGAACCTGTCGCATTCCTCTTCATAGGTGGCGGCGAGAAATGGGCGTGGATTGAAAAGGAAAAGAACGCAAACAACCTGCAGAACATCCTTCTGTTTCCCTATATCCCCAAAGAGCTCACCCCCTCAGCTCTGGCGATGGCGGATTGCACGCTCATCACGATGAACGAATCGGCGCTCGGCGTTATCAGCCCCAGCAAACTGCACGCCTACATGGCGATGAGCCTCCCCACGCTCTATATTGGCCCGGAGGGGAGTAATGTAGATGAAGCGATCGAGCGCTTTGATGCCGGCGCATCCTTGCGGCACGGGGACGTTGATGGAGTGGTCCATTTTATTGACGAGCTGCGCACTCAGCCTGAACGGCTTCAAGTTATGCGCAGCAATGCTCGCCGAGCCTTTGATGATGCCTTCTGCGATACCCAGACCCTCCCGCAGTTCGACCGGATCCTGGATCAATTGCTTTCTGAATAATCTATCATTTTAATAGTCGGCCTTCGTTTAGATATTAACTCTCTTCGCTTTCGTGCCTCTGCTATAATTTGCTTGCTATGTCTTTGACAGTTGACGAAGTTCGCCATATCGCAAATCTGGCCAGGCTGAAGCTTACGCCTGAGGAAGAGCGCCGCTACGCGCAACAACTCTCCTCCATCCTCGAATCCGCCGCTCGCCTGCTTGAAGTCGATACCGCACAAATTCCGCCCACGGCAACAGTCCTTCCCCTGCGGGCTCCTTTACGCCCTGACATCCCACGCCCCTGCCCGCCGCGTGAGAAGATGCTCTCCAACGCACCAGAGACGGAAGCGGGGATGTTCCGCGTGCCGCCTGTGCTTGAATAGATGGTTCTCTGCCGTTTCGCTTCCGTGTACTCTATGACCCTATCCTATGACTGCTCTGACTGATCTCTCCCTTCTGGAAGCCGCTTCCGCTCTGCGTAAAGGAGAGGTCAGCTCCTTAGAGTTGACGGAAGCCTGTCTGGAGCGCATCGATGCTCTCGAGCCGCAGCTCCATGCATTCCTGGCTCAAACACCGGACCTGGCAATCTCTCAGGCGAAAGCCGCAGACCAACGACTGCAAGAGTGGCACAAAAAAACTGAAGAGCCGCTGCCTCTCACCCTCGGCATCCCGGTCGCCATCAAAGATGTATTGTGCCTCGAGGGAATTCCGACCACGTGTGGATCACGCATCCTTGAAGATTTCCGCCCTCCTTATTCGGCAACGAGCGTCGCCAGGTTGATCGACAATGGAGTGGTAGTTCTGGGAAAGACCAACACCGACGAGTTCGCTATGGGATCTTCAACGGAGAACTCGGCTTATGGCACGACCCATAACCCCTGGGATCTCGATCGGGTTCCCGGTGGATCTTCTGGAGGATCTGCAGCAGCGGTTGCGGCGCGAATGTGTTTCGCCGCCCTGGGGACGGATACGGGGGGATCTGTGCGCCAGCCAGCTTCCTTCTGCGGAATCACGGGACTCAAAACATCCTACGGGCGCGTCTCCCGCTACGGATTGATCGCCTACGGGTCGTCGCTCGACACCGTCGGCGCCTTGACCCGCTCCGCGGCCGACCTTCTTCCGCTCTTCACTGCAATGGCGGGCCATGACCCCTTAGACTCAACATGCATGCCTGATCCCGTCCCAGAAATTAACCTGGACGCTGGCACACTGACGGGTGTCCGCATCGGTGTGCCGAAAGAGTACCTTATTGAGGGGATACAGGATGAAGTTGAGACTGCCGTTCGCTCCGCCGTTAAAGTATTTGAGGAGCTCGGCGCTGAAATTCAAGAAGTTAGCCTGCCGCATACAGACCTCGCCCTGCCGGTGTACTACCTGATCGCTCCCGCAGAGGCATCTGCCAACCTGGCTCGTTACGACGCGGTTCGCTTCGGCCCTCGCCTCAAATCAGAAAAACTGTGGAATCAATATTTAAATACCCGCGGTGAACTCTTCGGCCCTGAAGTCAAACGCCGCATCATGCTCGGGACCTATGCTCTTTCTGCCGGGTATTACGATGCCTATTACGGCCAAGCACAAAAAGTGCGGACGTTGATAAAAGACGATTTCGAAACTGTTTTTAAGGACGTTGACTTGATCGCCTGCCCTGTCGCGCCGACAACGGCATTCCGCATTGGCGAACATGGCGACGACCCACTGGCGATGTACCTGGAGGACATCTTCACACTGCCTGCCAATCTCGCTGGTGTCCCGGGGATGGCTTTTCCGGTAGGATTTGATCGAAATGACCTGCCAATTGGGATGCAGTTGAATGCACCCCACCTGGGCGAGAAGGCGCTCTTCCAAGCTGTTCATGCCTACCAGACACAAACAGACTGGCACCTGCGCAAACCAGATCTCTAGCATTAAAAGGGAAGGAAACCAACATGAAAATCGTTATCCCTATGGCTGGCTTCGGCACTCGCTTACGACCCCATACCTGGTCCAAACCTAAACCTCTTGTCAGTGTAGCCGGCAAACCCATCATCGGTCACGTTCTCGATATGTTTTCAACCCTACCTGACATCGATGAAGTTGTCTTCATCGTTGGTTATCTGGGTGAGCAGATCGATGAGTACGTCAGCGAGGTTTACCCGGAAATATCGGCTCGCTACGTTGTCCAGGAAGAAATGCTCGGGCAGTCTCACGCCATCTGGCTCGCTCGTGAGGGGCTCACAGGTCCGATGTGTATGGTCTTCGTGGATACGCTACTCGAGGTCGATCTCAACCTCCTGCCGAGCGAGAAGGCGGGGGCGGTAACCTGGGTCAAAGAGGTGGAAGATCCCCGTCGTTTCGGCGTGACTGAAGTCGGTGAGGATGGCTGGGTGCGCCGCCTGGTTGAGAAACCAGACGACATGAGCAACAACCTCGCTCTGGCCGGTTTCTACTACTTCGAGAAGGCGGAAGACCTCATCACAGCGATCGAAAAACAGATGGAACAAGGCGACCAGCTTGGAGGGGAATTCTATCTTGCCGACGCGATCAACATTATGCTCGAAGATGGCCTCAAGATGCGCGTTGAGACCGTTCAGGTCTGGAAAGACTGCGGGAAACCCGACGCTTTACTCGAAACAAACCGTTATCTACTCGACAACGGGCGGGATAACACCACAGAAGCGCAGCTACGAGATGGAACGCTCATCATCCCACCGGTGTTCATCCATCCCAGCGCCGAGATATCCCAGGCGGTAATTGGGCCACATGTCTCGGTGGGGTCCGGATGCGTCATCCGTCGCTCCGTCATCCAAGACTCGATTATTGAGAACGAGACAACTATTGAAAATACCCTACTCTCGGAGTCTCTCATCGGGCGAGGCGCCCGGATCATCGGCAGAGTCAAGATGCTGAATATCGGGGACACCTCACAAGTAGAAGATTAATTAACTACTCGGGCGATTAAGTATCGGGATCGTCATCGATGAATAACTCCTGATACATGCACTTAGCGGCTTGTTAATATCCAAAAAAAGAGCTTGCGGGATAGGGAAGATCATCGTCCCTCACAGGGCTAAGTGCCACTGGCGGCCCTATCCGAATTATCCGACGATGTGAACAACACAGGACTTCTTCTGATGGAACACAATCCCGTCGAATGCCTCTCGGGCCATACCTTCGCGGAGCGCCCGATTGCTCTCTGGTGGGAGGGGGAACGATTAAACATCGTCGAGATCGTGGCCCGGTGGCGGATTCCCAGCGGACGTTGTTTCAGGGTGCAGGCTGAAAATGATCAGATTTTCGAGTTGTGGTATAGCGAACAACAGGATGAGTGGCAGGTCTCGCTCTTCTAAGAACTCACAACTTGAGAACCATTTCCCGCAGTAGTGCGGAAGACAGAGAAAACAAA
>DAOUTT010000184.1 GCA_030668545.1 Anaerolineales bacterium
CGAGGGAAGGATCCTTACTACTAAATGTCAATTTGAGTGAGCCGCAGGCGCGGCAATCCCCCCCCCTATGCCCAACGCGGCTCCTTCACCCACCAGTGCAGCGCAATAAACGCGAGTAAGTAAACAAATGCGCTGAGCGCAAAAAGCCAGCTATAGCTCATTTTTGCCAACCAGGCGCCGATCAACGGCGCGGCAAGGCTGACAAGCCCCATACTGGAATTAGCCATGCCCGCATAGGTCGGGCGACGCTGCGGTTCACTGAACTCCATGATCACCAGGATGCCCGAAACGATCACTGCGCCAATCGCTACCCCCAACAAGGCGAAGACAACATAGTACCAATTCGCGGCGGGTGATAGCCAGGCTAAAAGAAATGCGCACAACGAAACCAGCGCGCCCAGCTCCAGAGATAACTTATGCCCGAAACGATCGGCTAAAAATCCAAAAGTCAGGTTACCGATGGTCTGGCCAAGCAGCAGGACGCCCGTGTAGATACCCACCGTGCTGTCCGATACCCCCCAGCGCTGCACGGCCGCTACGGTGATAAAACCCGTTCCCATCCCACCTAGAGCCAGCAGCGACCTGGCGATCAAGAAACGGCGAAAGTTGTGATCGCGGCGCAAAATGTCGGGTAATTTGGCCCAAAACTGGCGGGTGGAAGTCCTTGGCTCTTCGATGGGCTGAACCGGTTCACGGGTCAGGGCGAGGAATATCCAACTGATGGTGATGCCGACGGCGGCAAAGGTAAAGATGTAGACGAAATTGGTTGGGAAGGGATAGGTCTTCAAGATCCAGGCGCTGATTGCTGCCCCCAGCATCCCCAGACCTGTGCCGACAAACATACTCGTGCCAAAAAACCGACCACGCCGATCCACAGGAAAACAACGGGCGATCAAGTCCTGCCAGGCTGTCGCGATCAACCCGGCGCCCACGTTGAACCAGGCAAAAGTGACCAGGAAAAGCACCAGGGCTGGCGTTGGCGCACTCACAGCCATCATGGGTGCGAATATCAAAATCCACAGCGGCAGGCGCTCAGTGAAGAAACCCAGGTTGACGACGACCGGTTTCTTCCGGGCCAAACGTTCTACACTGTTTGCGGTAAAGATCTGCGGCAGGGACCAGCCGCTCTGGGCGATGACGGCGGCGATCCCAATCGGCAGTGGACTGACCGTCAGCTTGCTGATAAAGAGGGGCACGATGGTGGTTGCCGAGATGAAACTGAAGCCAAACATGAAACCGGCAGTATCGAGAAGGTTGACGCTGAAATTCCAGCGGTAATTGCGCTCCACATCTGCCGCGATTTCCTCATCACTGCGCGGGGGAACGGGCCGGCCCGTTTGCAGCAGCCAGCGCAGCGTTCCTCTGATCCCGGTTAAACGATGAATACGATAAGGCATACTGACCTCGAATAAAGTATAGGCAGGCGAGCTGGTTTCGACTTGGAGAAGATTACTCTTAACCTCTAGGGCACCGAATTCACAATCGCTGCATTTGCCAGCGCCAAGACATCCTCATACCTTCCGGCTTTTAGCCCCAGCATGTATTCATAGCCATCATAGATCCACCACAAGCGTGCGTCGTCACAGTTAGCACCGCACACTGCCGGGATGAAGTAGCCCGTAATGCTGTGGGCCAAGTCGACGACCTGCGCATCCTCGAGGATGAAAGGAAAGCTGCTCGTTTCGACGGGGGTCCCCGAATCCACTTTCATACCGGCCATAGCGCCGTAATGGCATGCCCCCGCCCCCTGGCAATCCACACCATAGTCCAAGCTTAGCTCATATTCGCCCTCGTCCATGGTGAGCATGTGAGCAACCACTTCGGGTAAGCCTTCTTCAACTGGAAAAGCAGGCGGCAGCATCGGCGGAACGCCGGTGAGCACGATCGATTGCATCTCGCCGAAGGGGAAGGGCCCTACCTGAGGAAATATCTGCCCCGCACTGGATGTTGGCGGGATGGTAACTTCCAGCGTATAAGCGACCGGCTGTGCGCTGATCGACTTCACATCGATGTAATAATCCTGCGTAAAGGGTAGCGTCCCTGCCCAATTGAGCGCATCGGCGTGACTCGAGATGAGCACTGTGCCATCAGCGCCCCAGATGACCAACGCAGCGGTATCATGGGCGATCACATCTCCCCCCGTACCAAGCAGGTTTACCGTCATCTCCTGGTCCGTCATGGCGGTGAGCACGTAATGGTCGAAGCCACCGGCTGGGACTTCTCCATGGACGGCAGCCCTGACCTCACCCGGATTGAACTCAATCCGCTCCAGCTCAGAGTCGAGCGGTTCAGCCGCAGCATTGGTGTCGAGGGCACAGGTGAGGTTAATCGTGTAAACAATCTGCTCAGGCGTCAGATTATTGAAACAAACGGTGATCGGTTCGTCATTCGAGCAAAGAGCATCGTCGATGGGATCGACATGAACGAACAACTCACAGAGGGCATCCGCCTGGGTGTAGCAGCTGGAACTGGCGCCTGGTCCCCACCCCCCGGTCCCCAGACAGGCGGGTGCGGTTGGATCCTCCGTCCAGCCAAGCTCTTCTAGTATCCCGCGCATGGCGTCTTCGACGACCATCATATCGGGGAAGACCTCACCGGTCCCCACCGCGATCGCCTGGCAGCCGCTGCCGGTCTCCCCCTCGCGCTTGACGGCGACCTCCATCTGCTCAACGGGTGGGACTGGGAGCCTATTGACCATAAACGCCGCCAATTGGTCGCACTCTGCGGCGCTTAATGGCTGAAGATCGCCTGCAAAGATCCCTTGCGGCGCTTCGGTGGCCTCCGGCGCTGCTGCGCCAGCGTCCTCGGTTGCCTGCGCGGCAGCCGTTTGTGTCAGCGCAACGCTAACGGCGATGCTCTCCTCGTCTGAGGGGCCACATGCGGTGATCAGCAACGCGGTGAGTAAAATCAGGATCAGCGATTGGGTCCATCTCAGGGGGTTCATGGGATACTCCTCACAATCCGCCTAACTATACAGCGCATCCCCTGTGAGTGCCACGCGATAGACGAAAACTGAGTACCCCAATACACACCGCTCTAGTCCTACCGGAAGACCATCAGTATCTGTGTTTTATTCCCGCCGGGCTTCCTGGTAGATGAGTCATCCCCCTCTCGCTCTCCTGATTCTGCCGCTTCAGAGCTTCAGCAGTCAATCCCGGAAATACTGAAGCGCTGAGAGGAATGAGTACGTTGAAATCCATTTCGTGGCGCTACTCCGCCGTTTGAAACCGATTCGATTGATAATCGGAGGCACTCAAAATTCGAAGGTTTTCAAAGTCAGGCGCTTTGAACCTTCGCCTCACTCACGACCGACACTGGAAGGTGAATTGTAGAGCTTGGAAGCACTGAGACGCTGGTGAAATGACTTCGCTAAATTAAACCCCGGGCAAGCTAGATCTGCATCCATACAATCAGGATGCCGATCTGCTGCGCCTAGCGAGCGTAAACCTCTTTACGGGTGGGACACGAGCCAGCAGCAAAATTAGCACGACACCCATCCAAATCCACGGCTCAACCACTCCCGGCTTAACCAACCATACGAAATGCACGGTCGCTAAAAAACCGGCCACATAGGCTAACTTGTGAAGCTGTGCCCATCGTTTCTTTAGTCGACGTTTCCACCCCTGAGTAGAGGTAATGGCCAATACAAGTAGTATCAAACCCGTTGTCAACCCGACGATGGCAAAGCGTTTTTCAAGCAGGGCTCCCTTAATCAAGGTCAGGTCAAAGAAATAATCGACGCCGATGAAGATCGCAAAATGGATGCTCGCATACATGAAGCTGTACAACCCTAACGGGCGGCGCAGCTTTAGGAGGGGTTTATAGTTGAAAATAGCGCTCACCGGGGTGCAGGCTAACGAAAGCACCAGCAAGGTCAGCGCGGTTTTCCCGGTACGCAGCGTAGCTTCGCGGATGATGTCGGCGCCGAGATTATCATGCGTTAAATCCCACAACAGAATGGTCAGAGGAACCCAAACGCCGATGGTTGTGATGATCTGCAGGGGGTGGAATCGACGACGTTTCATCTATAGTGCTTCACGCTATGGGCGAGGGTAAATCTAGAACAGACCGTCGCTCGCCCAGTACGAAATCCTTCCATTAGAAATTTATTGCCAGGTCCATCCCGGAATAAAGATGGGCAACTTCGTCGGCATAGCCGTTGAACATCAGAGTCTCCCGCCGGCCGAGCTCCCCTATACGGCGCTCGGTGCCCTGCGACCATCGAGGGTGGTCGACTTCAGGATTGACGTTGGCATAGAAACCATACTCGTTCGGGGCCGCATTCATCCACAGTGAAATCGGCATCTCTGTGACCAGGTCAATCTTGACGATGGATTTAATGCTCTTAAAGCCGTATTTCCAGGGGACTACCAACCGCGCAGGTGCACCATTCTGGGGCAGCAAGTCCTTCCCATAGAGCCCGGTTGAGATCAAGGTCAAATCATGCATGGCTTCATCCATGCGTAGCCCTTCAACATAAGGCCATTGGTAGAAGGGATATTTACTGAAACCCGGCATGCCCTCCGTGTCGTGGATCGTCTCAAATCGCACGTACGTTGCCTCGGCTTTGGGCTCCACCTGCGCCAGAAGCTTGCTGAGCGGAAATCCCAGCCAGGGAATGACCATCGACCAGGCTTCCACACAGCGCATACGATAAATCCGCTCTTCGATCTCGAATTTTCGCAGATCATCCAAGGAGAATGTTGTCGGGTTGTGGACCAAACCGCCCACTTGAATTTCCCAGGGTGATGTGGGGTAACCCTCAGCCAGCCTGGCAACATCAATTTTATCCGTCGTGAACTCGTAGAAGTTGTTGTAGTTGGTGATGTCATCGAAGGTGTTGAGCGGATCTCCTAATTCGTCCACGTTAGAACTGGCGGACGGATCAACGGGATCCGCAGTGGGATCTCCCTCAAGCCCCGGCGCGAGTGTCATCGTCGGAGAGCTCACATTACACGCGGCAAGCAGGGCTGCCCCCCCCGTTAGAATACCCATACTTTTCAAGATATCTCGTCGAGATAAGTAGAGTTGTTCGGGGGTGATTTCAGAGGGACTGATTTTGCGCATTGTTCATACCTCCTGAGTACCAATGCACCTTCTCCAACGCATGGTTCAGGGCAGGCGCGTTAGGACAATAACCGGAATAACGCGGGTTGTGTTTTTCTCATACTC
>DAOUTT010000265.1 GCA_030668545.1 Anaerolineales bacterium
CTGAAGCCAGCTTAATCTCTCGCTACCAGGAGATCCCCGGCTAACATCTCAATCCCTTGGGAAACTGATTGAGCGCTGAAGTGAAACCGGTCACGCGGGCGTTTGTGTCTTCCTTTCCACATTGTTCCGGGATAGCAGGTGAAGAGCAATCAATGCTAAGATCATCACAGTAAAGCTGATGAACTGCGCACTGCGTATGCTGCCGAAAACAATCGAGCTATCCCCGCGAAAACTTTCGAGGAACAACCGCGAAATAGCCGTAAGCGCAACGAATAGAGTGAAGACAAAGCCCGAGAAGGACCTTGTTTTTCGGACCTGCAGGATCACCAGCGTGACGCCCACGGCGAATAGGAGCTCGTAAATCTGTGAGGGGTGTCTGTCTGCACCCCATAATTCAATCGCCCAGGGGACGGTGGTCGGTGCGCCAAACGCATCGCCGCTTGAGAGATGAGCCAGGGCAACAAAGATCGTAAAAACTGCCGCACCCAGTGCAAGCGTATCAAGAGTCGGGAGAAGAGATAGCCCTTTACGTTGACCGTAAATCATTGCGGCAATGAGCCCTACGGCTATGCCCTCCATGGCGGAGAGAGTATTCGGGTTAAGCGCCAGAAAGTTCAGGGGTTCACTTAAATAAAGATCAATATATTTAAGCGCATAACCCAGGCGAGCACCCACAATCCCAGCGGCGAGAGCGATGAAGATCATATTGCTTATAAGCCCCGGATCTAGCTTATAGCGTGCCGTTTCGCGCTCGGCTATCTGTGTTCCAATCCACAAACCCACCAAGAGCAGCAAACCGGGCAGTTGAATTGCGAGTGGTCCAATTTGAAGGATGGGGTACATCAGGGCAAGTCCTCCAACAGCTGCTCAACGGTGCTCTGCAGGGTGACTTCGCTCATTGATCCCCCCACGATAACTTGCTGGATGACTCCTTCCCGATCGATAAAGAAAGTCGTCGGCAAGGCGCGCATGAGGTAGGCATTTCCGACCTCTCCGCTGGTGTCAAGCAGAATGGGAAATGTTAAGTTGAACTCCTGCACGAAAGCTTCAACATCAGCAAGGCTATCTTGTGCTGTCATATTAACCGCCAGCACTTCCAACCCACGCTCATGATTTTCCTGATAGACCCGCTGCAACGCTGGCATTTCTGCCCGGCAGGGAGGACACCAGGAAGCCCACAGGTTTAAAACAACCGCTTTTCCGCGCATATCGGAAAGTGAAATCTGGTCACCGGATAAACTTTCGAGGGTGAAGTCGGGGGCTAGAAATCCCTCTCTGGGGCTGGGGATCAACCCCCCGGTGGTTGCGTCGGCTGGCACCGCCGAGATCCATATCCATAATCCGCCTAGTATCGCTGCGCCGATCACAACCAGCGACCAACGTATGGTATCTTGAAGCAGCATGTGAAATTTTTTCATCGCCCAGGTATTCTACCGCGAGTGGTGCCCCTCACCTCGAGTTCGAATCTCACCACTTTTTAGGATGCTTCTGATTTGTTTTCTAACCAGGGAACGAACTTAGATGCAGGAGAGTTTCAATAGATCGAGATCTCGATTTTATGGCGCTTCCAATCCATGCCTCTCCAGCAGGTGAGGTTCCGCTAGGATTTGTGCCGTTGGTCCATCACCGACGACCTGCCCTTCATCGATGATAACGGTTCGCTCAAAAAGCTCTGCCACCATGCGCATATCGTGTGTTGCAACCAGCATGGTTTGCGGTAAACCGCGCAGGAGCTGAATCAACTCGCGCCGCCCGCGCGGATCGAGTCCGGCCGTGGGCTCATCTAAGACCAGCACCTCGGGGTCCATTGAAAGGACTGTCGCAATAGCCACACGTTTTTTCTCACCTTCGCTGAGGTGATGCGGCACGCGCTCCTCCGAACCCGCCATGCCAACGTCTTCAAGCGCTTGCCTCACCTTCTGCGTTAATTCTTCTTTTGGAAGACCCATATAGAGCGGACCGAAGGCCACGTCTTCATAGACACTCTGTGAAAAGAGTTGATCGTCCGGGTCCTGGAACACCAATCCGACCAATGCACGAATTTGCCTCAGGCTTTCGGTGGTCAGTTCTTTCCCACATACATGGACTTCCCCCTCACCGTGCAAGATCCCGTTCAAATGAAGTAGAAGCGTAGATTTCCCCGAACCGTTAGGTCCGACGAGCGCGGTTTTTTCACCTGGGTTAATGAAAAGGCTTACACCGCGTAAAGCCTTCCGGCCATCCGGATAGCTGAAGTGTAGATCTTGAATATCTAATGTATGGTGCATGCTCTACCTCAAGAACATCAGCGAGAGCGATCCGAGGATCAGTAAGCTGAATACGATAAGGCTGATCCAATCGGCTCCACGCATCTGGAAGGTCGAATAAGTGCGCATTTCACCATCATAGCCTCGGGAGGCCATTGCTCCATACACGCGTTCGCTGCGATCTAGCGAACGTAGGAATAGGCTGCCGACCATAGATCCCGTCACTCGACCACGCCAAAGAAGGGAAGGTTTTCCTTTGCCGGGGATCTCCGGGCTGCGCGCAGCACGTGCCCGCATAAGGCGTATAACCTCGTCAGCCAAATCAAAAATATATCGATACATAAATGCGATTACCGCAACCAGGGGACGAGGAATACGCAACGAACACATCGCCCAGACCAAATCAGGAAAGGGCGTCGTTGCCGCCAATAGAATTCCAGCCTGGACGGCGATGAAAGTTCGAATCATGATACTCACGAAGCGAATTGTCCCCGGTTCGGAAATTGTCAGATTAAGCGCAGGGAAGCTGATGAGTGCTGGCCCCGGGATAATAAAGGGCAGTGGGGCTGCTGCAAGCAGAAATGGGATGGCAATAAACGATCGCCGCACAGCATAGAACATCCCAAGTTTTGAAGCAGCCGCGTAGCCTAAGACCCCAAGGAACAACGCGCCGAAGGCAATCCAGGATCCATTTCTAACAAGCCCAACGACTAGAATAAATAAAAGTGTAACCACCACCTTGACCCTCGGGTCAAGGTGGTGGATCAGGCTTTCTCTATGCTGATATTGATCCGTAAGGTCGATATGCAAATTCTAATCCCTGACCGTTCCCCGTTGCACTGAGCTTCGGGCGATGAGCCAGGCCAACCCGAATACGGCCAGAGTTCCGGCAGCAACGGCCAGCATCGTCGTAAGTACCGGGTCACTCAGGAAAGGCAGCGTGTAATCCGGCATCAGTTCGTAGGATGGGGCTTGCGCCAATCCCAAGAAGCCCTGCAACTCAGCGATGAACTCCAGGCCATCCGGGTGTGCTGACGCGAGCGGGGAGAAGGCAGCAACCCCCAATGCAACGAGCAGGCCGACCAAAGTAAATGTCGCCGTGCGCTTCCCCGGTGCCGTTTCCCCGGTAGTTAATACTTCCGGTCGACTCGCTTGCAGAAGACCAATAGCCCCGACAGTGATGATACCTTCGCCGAGGCCTATGAGGGCATGGACGCCAGCCATCGCCGGCAGTCCTAAATAGAGTGGTGAAGTTCCCGAGATTGCCAACTCAATCGCTGTGGCGCTCGCGCTGATGATCACCGACAGCCAGGCCCCTACGAACCCCCCGATCAACCGAGATCGCGTAGTGGACCCAAGAATACGGATAACGAGCATATAGACTGCATAGCCTGTAAATGTGGTGATAACACCCATATTCAGGATGTTCCAACCCATCGCCAGCAATCCCCCGTCCTGGAAGAGCAATGCTTGAACAGCGATGACGGCCGTCATGACCAACGTGCCTGCCCAAGGACCTAATACAATCGCCGCGAGCGTCCCACCGAGAAGGTGTCCGGATGTCCCGGCGGC
>DAOUTT010000105.1 GCA_030668545.1 Anaerolineales bacterium
CACATCCTCCCGCTTAAGGTCAATGCTGGCCAGCAAATCCTCAAGGAACCGACCTGCAGCTCCCACAAAAGGCTTTCCTTGTTCGTTCTCATGAAATCCCGGTCCCTCACCGATAAACATCAAATCAGAATTGGCCGGTCCTTCACCCGGCACTGATTTTTTTCGTGAAGCATGGAGTTTGCAATCAGTACAGATCTCAATTTCCTGCGCAATTGCTTTTAGTTTTTCAGCCGCTCCCACTCTATCCCTCCAGACACTTTTCCCGCCATCCTGGCAAATCCTTGAGAATCATCAATAGTGCATCCTCGTGATTGTCCCGATAATACCGCGCCTTCCGTGCTTTGACCTGAAAACCGAATTTCTCATACAGATCAATCGGTCCTTCATTCGACTCTCGGACTTCGAGTGTAACGAGATCAGCCCCAAGGCGCGAAGCTTCGATTAAAGCTTCTTCTAATAACCTGCGTCCAATTCCCCGCACCCTGTACTCAGGGTGCACAGCGAGTGTGCTTATATGTGCTTCATCGACAAGGAACCAGAAACCAACGTACCCAACGATAGGTTGTTTGAGCTGATCGTCCACTTCGGCGACGAATAGATGCGCGGCCGAGTTCTCGGTTAACTCAAGGCGATAAGTTCTCTCTGACCATGGGAGTGAGAAGGAAAGTCTATCGATCTGAACGACTCGTTCCACATCCAATGAACACATGGGTCGGATGTGAATGCTGATACGTTCAAATACCTGAGTGATATCCATCATACCGGTTTCAGATAGATTGGAGAGAGCCCGCCCACTGCCCCCTTCTTACGGGATTTCAACCGCTTCCAAGCTAGCTCGGCTAGAAATCCTGGTCGACGGACGCACTGCACAGGAGAGGCTAGCTCTACGCCAGGTATACCGCGTAACAACGCCCGCGTTTCACTGTTCATATCTGCACAGATGTAAGCTTTCTCCTCCAAGGATTCTTTGAGTTCCTCCCAGGTGAGAACATCCGGCTCACCCTGCGGCTTCCAGCCTCCACGGGCCCATTTGTACCACAAACCCGCGATTCGCTTGCGCCCCGCCCGCACCGCGACAAACATCGGCTCCGTTCGCTTCGGTTGGGCGAGAGCTAGAATGTCCATCGTTGAGATACCGACCGTGGGTAGACCGCGTGCAAGCGATAGCCCTTTCGCAAGAGCCAAACCGATCCGCAATCCCGTAAAGGATCCTGGGCCAATCGCCACGCCAATGGCTTCGATAGATGACATCGGCTCTCCAACTCTGCGCATGATGAGTGCAATTTCTGGGGCGAGTTCGACGGTATGGTGCCCCTCACCCTCCCAAACGCACTCCGCGATAACCCGGTCTCCTCCATGGAGAGCGATGCCCATCATTTTCGTGGATGTATCAATCGCTAACAGCATATTCAGCCCCCAAAAGCCGATCGTCGGAACTGGTCCAACTTCCGCTCATATCGTAAGCCGTGCGCCGTGACTTGCATACCGCGGTGAAGCTCATCCACCCAGCGCAGCGTGATCCACAATCGTTCGGGCGGCAGCATTTCTGCAATCCGCTCAGGCCATTCCAATAGGATGGGAGCCTTATCCTCGATTAGTTCATGCAATCCAATTATGTAGGCATCGTCGACACCGGCCATGCGGAAGGCATCCACATGGTAAAGAATCTGCTGGTCCGCGCGCCGGTATTGGTTTACGAGAATGAAGGAAGGGCTTGTGACAACGTCGAGAGATCCCCACCCCCGCGCGATCCCTTGTGCGAGCGTTGTTTTACCGGAACCCAAATCTCCAGCCAAACAAATCAAATCGGAGAGTTCCAACAATTCGCCAAGACGAACCCCAATTCGAATCGTTTGTTCCGGGCTATGACTTTGGAAATCGAGACTTTGCCCTTCTAGAATTGGCATCTTAAGTTCGCGATTATACGCTAGCGCATAAGACCCAACAAGCACGGTTTCAAGGACATTCTACTCTTCCCTTCATTCTCGCTCCATGCTACCATCACATGCATGCGCGTTCTCGTAATTTCTGACATCCACGCAAACATCACCGCGTTAGACGCAATCATCGACGATGCGCCTCCCTATGACGCTGTTTGGTGCCTGGGCGACCTGGTTGGTTATGGTCCTGATCCCAACGAGTGCATCGAACGAGTACAGAAATTTCCAGAACTCCTCTGTCTGATCGGCAACCATGACAAAGCTGCAATCGGCGAGATACCACTTTCACGTTTCAATCGAGACGCGGGGGAAGTTGTCGCTTGGACACAAAGAGAGTTAAAGGATGAGGGCAAGGCATTCCTACAGACCCTCCCCAGCAAGATTCAGGTAGAAGGGTTTACACTCGCCCACGGCAGTCCCAACCAGCCGGTCTGGGAGTATATCCTCGACCCAACATCGGCCGACCGCAACTTTGACGAGCTTAAAAAGGACTACGCAATCGTTGGTCATTCCCACTTACCGTTGATCTTCCACAGGCCTTTTGATGATTCATTCGCCATGCTGCGTCCAGTCCCCTGGGGAGAAATCATGGCGCTTTCTCCAAAGATGATCCTTAACCCTGGTTCGGTGGGCCAACCCCGAGACGGAGATCCTCGCGCATCCTACGCTATTCTGGACACAGAGAATATGACCTGGGAGATGAGACGAAGCGTCTATAACATTAAAGCTGTGCAATCGCGCATCCTCAAAGCTGGTTTACCAGAGCGTCAATCCATTCGCTTGGACGCGGGCTGGTAACCGGGAACCATAAAGCACCTCTCAACGTCATAGAGTTGACACACTTCTGCACCAATAGTGGGAGGAATTCACCATGAAGAAAAGATACTTGTTCATCGTCCTTGGGCTGCTAGGGGTTTCCCTGGCTGCCTGCGGTGCCAGAAGTTTGGCACAAGCTCCTGCCTATGATGGAATTACCCTCGAACGTCCAGCGGTCGAAAGCTTCGTTGAGATGGAAGATTCCTACGGGGGAGAATTCGACGCCAACATAGCGCACCAACCCGCAGCAATGGAGCGGCTTGTGATTCGCAACGCCAATCTCGTCATCGTCGTAGAAGACCCATCCGCATCTGCATCCGCGATCAACGAACTTGCCGAGCAAATGGGCGGCTATGTCGTCTCACTCAATGTCTATCAATCCACATACGGGGATGGCTTAAGCGCAACGTACGCTTCAACCACAATCCGCGTCCCTGCGGAGCGATTGAATGAAGCGCTCGATAAAATCAAGGAAGGCACAGTCGAAGTCCGCTCCGAGAATATCAGCGGACAGGATGTCACCCAGGAGTACACGGACCTGGAATCTCAACTGCGCAACCTTGAAGCAGCCGAGGAAGATCTGCGCGAGATTATGGGTTCTCTGACCAAGGCAGAAGACGTGCTGCGCGTTTACGAGAATCTGCGCCAGGTGAGACAGGAGATCGAAATCATTAAAGGACGTATGCAGTATTTCGAACAATCCGCCCGCCTCTCGGCGATCAGTGTCGAACTCCTGCCGGACGTCGTATCCCAACCCCTGCAAATCGGTCGATGGCAGCCTCAGGGAACAGCAAAAGAAGCCCTGCAATCCCTGATCAGTGCATTACAATTCCTCGCCAATGCGACGAGTTGGATTGTAATCTACGCACTTCCAGTGCTTCTACTTCTATCGATCCCATTCTGGGTGATCCGTTGGATAATCATCCGGCGGCGTGCACGAAAGGTAACCCCTGAATCGGAAAACTGATCCGATCTTAACCTCGATTAACAACAACGGGGGCTGCCCAAAAGATATTTAGACAGCCCATGCTCTGTATCTGAGTTAGAAAGACCAGTGCACTAGATCCTGAGCGTCCAATCGGGAACGACGCCTTATCTGTCGCTTAGGCATAAAACAGACCAAAACCCCAAATACGCTTCTTTCACCCTCTCGGGGTTGACACGTAGGTAAGCCCTCGCATAAATCAATCCACGTTTACCCGGATCTCCCCCCGGATTTGCGCCGCCAGGGAACCAAATTCCTCTGTATATGTAAGGTCAATCGAGCGAGGTCGAGGTATCGGAATTTCAAGGTTTAAGACTACGCGCGCGGGCCGCTCACTTAGGACTATCACGCGATCTGCAAGCAGAACTGCTTCGGGGATCGAATGAGTAACCATGAGCAGCGTGCCGCGATGAGCCTTCCATATTCGCAGGAGTTCCTCCCCCATTCTCTCGCGTGTCAGTGCATCGAGAGAACCGAAAGGTTCGTCAAGAAGAAGCACATCCGGTTCGTGAACTAAGGCGCGGCCGATAGCTACGCGTTGAGCCATCCCTCCAGAGAGATCACGCGGATACATTTCTTCAAACCCCTGCAGCCCCATGAGTTCTATCAGTGAGCGGGATCGATCCTGCTTTTCTTCTCTGGCTATCCCCGCCAGCTCCAGCGGAAGACAAATGTTGTTATGCGCCGTCCGCCATGGCATTAGATTTGCCTGCTGAAAGACAAAACCGATACGCCGTTGCGGTCTCGCCAGTCGTTCGCCGCTGAAAACCACCTGACCTGAGCTTGGCTCAAGCAAGCCCGCGAGGATGCGCAGCAGCGAAGTTTTCCCACATCCTGAAGGTCCAACAATGCAGACGAACTCGTCAGGTGAGACCTCGAGAGAGATCGAATCTAATACGTGCAGGCCACCGTTCCCATTGGGAAAGGTCAGAGATATGTTGTCTGCTCGCAGGAGATCTTGAGTGGGATTCATCTATTCCACATAATCATTCGTATAAGCCTGTTCGAGATCTAACGGCGCTTCTAAAAGCCCCATATCGAGGAGAACCTGCTGCATGTTTTCCCATGCGTTTTTATCAGAGTGCCCCAAGTTCTCACTCTTCCAGAACTCGATGCTGGTCTCAAGAATTCCGAGTTGTACGGATTGATCCGCTGCATCGAGGCCATCGACGTAGAGCTTGGACACCTCAAGCGCGTGTTCCGGATTCTCGATTGTCGCTGCCACACCTTGGCTGAATGCTGCAACCATTCTCCGGGCCAAGTCGGGGTTCTCCTTCAAGGTTTTTTCATTGGTGATCAGCCCATTTGAAGCAAGATGAACATAGTCCGCAACCCGGATCACGTCTACGGGGAACCCTAACTTCGCCAATTGGATGGGCTCATTATTGGCGTAAACAACAACCGCCTCTTCCATGCCCTGGCTTAGTGCCTCGACCTGGGTATAGCCAATCACATCTAATTGCACGTCGTCTTCTGTAAGATTTCCTGATGTGAGCAGCGCACGGAAACCGATATATGAAGCGCCATATAAACCGGGGATGCCAATCCGTTTCCCCTCAAGATCTGAAGGCGTTTCAATTCCACTACCCGTTGGGGCCGCAACGGCGACGGGGTAATCCTGCCACCAGGCCATAACATAAACAATGGGAAGCCCCTGGGCGCGCGCTAGAAGGACCTGTTCGCCAGACACGATTGCAAACTGAAGCTCATCGACGCCGACAAGCTGGACGGCCTCCGTTTCTGGAAGATGTGTAATTTCAATCTCAATCCCTTCCTCTTCCGCAAATCCTTCCTCAATCATCACATACAACGGCGAGAACTGGATATCTGGCCGAAAACCCGTTGTGATATTAACCTGATCAAGGCTGGGCGCCTGTGTTTGTGGGCTCTGCGAGTTAGCACAAGCAGCGCTGACAACCAACAGCACACTCATCAATATTATTGGGATGGTTTTTTTAATTTTCATGGATAACCTCACAATTTTGGTTCGCCAGTATCCCGCCAGGCGAGAAGATGCCGCTCAAGCAGGACCACCAGACTGAACAAGGTCATCGCCAAAGCGACCAGCGCGATGACGGCTGTATAAACCAGTGTCGTGTCGTATACCCCACGACCGATATTTATTAAAAATCCAAGACCCTCATTTGCACCCACAAGTTCACCAACCACAGCGCCAATGACAGACAGCGTTGCCCCAACTTTCAGCCCCCCCAGCAAAACCGGCATCGCCGCCGGCACCTCAAGCCGGCTAAAAATCTGCCAGCGTGTTGCCAGCAGGGATCGCATCAGGTCGCGGAGATCATCAGGGACTGATCGAATCCCCACGATGGTATTTATCAAGATTGGGAAAAAGACGATTAATGCGCTGATCATGATCTTTGACAGCCGACCGGGGCCAAACCAGATGACTAGAAGTGGTGCGATAGCGACGATAGGAATGGATTGTGAGGCAACGATATACGGGGAAAGAAACCGTTCCACGGTCCTCGATTTCGCCAGGCCGTAGCCTAAGATAATGGCAGAGACCGTGCCAAGAATTAACCCCCCAAGAACTTCAATGAGCGTCGCCAGTGTATGGCGAATTAACGTTCCATCCTGAATAGCACGCACGGTGCGATTGAATACCGCTGCGGGCGATGGGAGAATGAAAGCCGGCAAACCGCTCCAGCGACTCGCTAATTCCCAGAGCAGCAAAGCAAAACCGATGGCAATGGGGATCATCAACAAATGCAAATTATGACGTATCCATCTTGCCTTGTTCGAGGTTTGCTGAGCTTGTACAGAGTTCTTCGATTCCATCATCTAAATATTAAGATGCCCCAAGATTTGGGGCATGAGATGAGCTTCCACAGCACGTTTATGAGTATATTCAAACCCCGAAGACCTGGATCTTCGGGGCAAATACATTCAACTTGGCGTGCTGTGACGCCGCGGGTTGCCTTCTCCCATCCGGACTATACCGTCGGCTTCGGAGTCTCACCGAATCATGCGTGTGTAACGCTTGCGGGCTGTACCGCCGATCGGGAATTGGGCTTCAAGCCCTCACCCTGCCCCAAAGGCTATCTATTCAATTGACAACACGATTATACGATAGTTTTCAACCCGAGTGCTTGAATACGCACATCTATCAGGTCAATCATCACCTGAATCACGGAGTTTAATCCTGCCACCGAAAGAATTTTGGGTGAGCAAGATTACAAACAGTAGGAAGCCGGTAGGGTGCCGCCCGCCCTTAGCCGACCGATCGCCCTCATTGTAGAGACGTAGCATGCTACGTCTCTACCCTTCTCCCGATCGCATGCTGCCGTCTCTTCAACTGCTTCCAGCCGCAGGTGCAGTCTGCGGTCTACCATCTAGGATGGTTGGTCCATTAAACCTCCCGCAGCTTAAAAACCTGCGGGAGGTTGGGTATGCTAAAAACAGATGCTTCGACGTTGATGTTCTTATTAATTCTAGAAAGTTAACTCTCTCATATCG
>DAOUTT010000222.1 GCA_030668545.1 Anaerolineales bacterium
CCTGCGCCCGTCGAGATATTCCAACACCTGGGAGACCACCTCACGCAGCTTGGTCGGCTCTCGCACGACACCTGTGCTCACCCTGCGCTGCAGCCAAGCAAGGAAGCGCTCCTCTGACTCTTCGAATGAGAGCGCCACGACACCGCGATCGGAGAGGCCAACAAAGAATGCCCCGATGGGGGAAGCAGGCACATAATCGTAGTACACCACCATCGGCTCTTCTGCCTTCAAGGTGCGATCAAGTTTAATCTGTGCAGCGGTCATGGCCGTTTCGCTCGGGCCAGAAGTATATATTCGATCCAGCGCTTCCGTCAGCGGCTCTGGAACCAGATCCTGGTCATCATCCCCCAACCAGGCTGCATCATGTTTGGATGGATTTGGTTTCTCGTTCATTCTGCCTCCGTCGAGCGCTCCAAATCTCCTGCTAGTCGGTCTCTCAGCTTCTTCAAGGCCTGATAGACGTGCGCCCGGGCTGTCACCGGAGAACATTCCAGCGCAGCCCCGATGCCCTTATAGTCCATCTCCTGATATTTGCGCATTATTAACGCCGCGCGCTGCTTATGCGGCAGGGCTTCGACTGCTTGCAGCACTACCTTCAGATCCTCGCTTAAGATAACGGAGTCAAGTAGTGTGCGTCCCTCTGGCGCCGCCGGGTGATGGAGCTCTCTAGTCATCTCCCGCTGCCGTCGAGTATGGGCCGTCCGGGCTACGTTGGTGGCGATCTTGTAAAGCCAGGCGCGGTAATTGGAGTTCGGGGCCGTGCGTTCGTACGCCCGAAACGCTCGCAGAAAGGTCTCCTGCAGACAATCCTCGGCCTGATCGCCGGGGATGATACGCCAAAGATAGGCGAAAATCTCATCCCGATGCAGTTCAACGAGTGTTTCGAAAGGTTGTTGCGGCAATAGTTGTGTTTCCTTTGCGATAATTCTCTACTTATATAACTGCCTAGGTCACGATTTGTGAAATGAACGGGGGCACCGAATTTCGCGCCCAAGTCGGCGATACTTCTAGTTTGCAAATCTAACGGTTCATTTCCCAGACGAGCCGTAATCCATCAAGCGTCAACCAGGGGGCAAGGATCTCAATCACTTTCGTTTCCTCAGCGATGATTGTAGCCAATCCACCGGTCCCAATGACCTTCATCTCTTGGCCCAATTCTGCCCGAAAGCGTTCGACCATCCCCTCTACCAGGCCGACATAGCCATACAGGAGCCCGGATTGGATTGCGCGCACTGTATTCTGCCCGATGACGGATGGCGGCCGGCTGATATCGACTCGCGGCAGCTTGGACGTCCGTTGAAACAAAGCATCTGCAGCGATACCCATCCCGGGAGCGATCGCACCCCCCAGGTATTCCCCCTCAGCGGAGATGGCGTCGAACGTGGTCGCCGTACCGAAATCCACGACGCAGGCAGGCCCGCCATGGAAATGAAGCACGGCAACCGCGTCTACCACTCGATCAGCTCCAAGCGCATGCTTGGGGTCTTCATAACGAATCTTCAGGCCAGTCTTTACGCCTGCATCAACGACGAAGGGCTCAATGTCAAGATAGCTCCGGCACGCTTGTTGGAAGTTGCTCGTGAGCGGGGGGACAACAGAAGCCAATGCAACCGCTTGCAGATCAGCGCCCTTCCAACCCACATGCTCCAGCAGACCAAGCATCTGCAGCCCGTATTCGTCTGGCATCCGATCATGCCTGGTCGCCAGCCGCCACGCTTGCAAGAGCTCGGAATCTCTGTATAAGCCTAGCGTGATATTGGTGTTCCCTATGTCTATTGCCAGCAACATATATACATCCTCTCGCTTTGCGATGGTGTCAATCTTTGTTCCAACAATGGTGTTTCAATCTCGCCGCCCTAACGAACTCAGGGCCGCAGCTTCACAAGTATAGAATCAATCTGACCAAAGCTTCAGTCGATCCCCAGCATCTCATTATCGATCAAACGCGTATCCCCCAAATAAACTGCCATTGAGAGCAGCGCTCGTTGGATCTCTCCCTGCGCTTCTTCGAGCGTGTCCGGGTCCGCAACGGAGACGTACTGCACTCGCGCCAGCGGCTCATCTTGAATAACCGCGAGCATGCTCCTGCGAAGAACTCCGGCATCCCTTTCTCCATTTTTGAATCGCTCAGCCGCGTCTCCGAGAGCGTGGTGCAGAACAATTGCCGCCCTTCGCTGCTCTGGGTTCAGATACGCATTCCGGCTGGACATCGCCAGACCATCCTCTTCGCGCACAATCGGGCAGACGACAATCTCAATCGGTAACAGCAAATCCTTGACCATGCGCTGGATGACGAGCGCTTGTTGGGCGTCCTTCTGTCCAAAATAAGCTCGATCCGTCTGGAAGGCGTTGAATAATTTAGTCACGACTGTCGTTACCCCACGAAAGTGACCTGGCCGCTGCTCACCTTCCAATCGCTTGGTTAACTCCTCGACCACAACCCATGTCTGCGAGTCGGTGGGATAAACATCTTCGATTGTCGGTACCCAAACCAGGTCCACCCCCTCCTCCTCCAACAGCCGCAGATCCCGCGGCAGGTCTCGAGGGTAGGCTTCAAGATCTTCACCCTCGCCGAATTGGGTGGGGTTGACAAAAATACTCACTCCAACGCTTTTACATTCCACCTTTGCCTGTTTTACCAGAGAGAGATGGCCCTCATGCAAAAACCCCATGGTTGGGACCAGCCCCAATGGTGAGAGGAGATCGCTCTTCGCAGACCGCAATTCATCTAATGTCAAAACGACCTTCATGTGCCCCGTCCTTGCTTTAGTATGACTTTTCCTTGCACCAGGTGCCATAGTGTCCAGTTAATGGGCGTTGAGACACCGGCGCGTTCCCCCTCGCGCACAACCGCCCCGTTGATGGCATCAATCTCTGTTGGTGCACCCCGGTGAATATCCTGCAGCATCGAGGAACTATTCTCCCCCGTACTCCTGGCCACATCCATCACCTGAACGCCGGGATCCGTAAAAGGAAGTTTTACACCCAGAGCGGCAGCCACTGCAGCCGTTTCTTCCGCTGCTCTCACCATCACTTCCATGATAGAAGATGACGCGAGGAGCGCACCATTCGGTACTTCCAGCAACGCTGTAAGCGGGTTGATCGCAGCGTTAATCACCAATTTGCCCCACAGCAATCCCTGTACATCTTCGACCGGATCCATCACAAATCCGGCATGGGTCAACAATTCCACCAGGGGTGTCATGCTGGGATGCGGGCGGAAATGGATCGGTCCTTCGCCGCCGGATCGTACGCAGCCCGGTTCGAGAATGGTAGCCCCTGCTGTCGTAACGCCGAACCCGACGCGCTCTACACCCAGGGCGTTTTCCAATGTCTCTCGATTCCCAAGACCATTCTGCAACGTTAGCGCTATCCCCTGCGGATGAAGACACTCCGCTAATTGGTCAGCCGCTCGACGTGTCTGCCACGACTTCACCAAGACAATCGCCAGTTTCGCTCCCGTGCACGCCTCCGGGGATCTCGCTACTCGCACCGGAAACGACTCTTCTGTTTCGTCGGTTTCTACCAACCGCACACCACGCATTTCGAGGGCGTCGAGACCTGCATCCCACGTTCCAAGAAGTGTGACCTCAGCGACCCCCGCAAGCCTTGCCGCAAATAGACTAGCCATGGCGCCAGTACCCACGATGAGAATCTTTTCGCCCTTCATTTCAATGGTTTTCCAGTTGCATGTAAGTTTTGTGATTCATTGGGACTTGCCGGCACATGATCGAAACCTGCTCAACCTTGTTGTTTAGCATATCTCTCGTCAGGCTTCCATGCCAAGTTCTCGCAAGAGAGCCTCCCACGCCTCATCCGGCATCGAAAAGCAATGCCGCTGTTCTGGGAACTCTCCCGCTTCGACGTCCTGAATATAGGCTTCAAAAGCCTTGGTCATCTCGAGGTGGAGGTCGGCGTACTTCTTCACAAAACGGGGTGTGAAACGATCGAACAAACCCAGTAGATCATGCGTTACGAGGACCTGACCATCGCAGTCCGATCCAGCCCCGATCCCTATCGTCGGGATCGCAAGCTGCTGGGAGACTAGCTTCGCCAGCCGAGCGGGTATTGATTCGAGAACGATCGAAAAACAACCCGCATCCTGCAGAATTTGTGAATCCTCGAATAACCGCTGAGCATCTGTCGCCGACTTGCCCTGGGCACGGAACCCGCCCAATTGGTGGACCGACTGCGGTGTGAGCCCCAGATGACCCATAACCGGTATTCCGGTCCCCACAATCGCCTTTATGGTCTCGCTGCGATCTCTTCCGCCCTCTAGCTTGACCGCGTCCATACCCCCTTCCTGCAGAAATCTCCCGGCGTTGCGGATGGCTTCATCGGTGCCGATCTGGTAGGACATAAAGGGCATATCGCCGATTAAGAGAGCGTGATTTGCGCCGCGTGAGACCGCCTTGCA
>DAOUTT010000286.1 GCA_030668545.1 Anaerolineales bacterium
CAACGCTTGAACGAAGCGCCGTTCCCTATGAATATGTGGATATTCGCAATCAGGGACTTTGGCCTGACGTGAATCATAAGCACTGGGTTCCGCTTCATCTGAGAAGTACAGGATGCAAAGGTGTGATCAATGACGAAGAAGGTTGTGGTTTACGGTCATCGTTTTTGTCCGCAAGTTAGGCCGGTTAAGGCAACGCTTGAACGAAGCGCCGTTCCCTATGAATATGTGGATATTCGTCAGAATGAAGCAGGGCGTTTGCGCGTTAGGGAGATAAATGCTGGCAATGAGAGTGTACCGACCCTGGTTTTCGAAGACGGATCAACGCTGACGGAACCTTCCACGAAGGTCTTACTAGATCATCTGAAAGTGCAAGGGTATGAGTTGGATCATCAGATGCCATTGGATCGAATTTTATACTTTTTTCGTGGTCCCAGTATTCGCATGCTCGGCGCGCTCATGGTCTTGTTGGGGCTCGTTTACAATGCGCCCACCATCATTGTGGTGGGCTCCCTCCTCTTGCTCTTCTCGATCGGACTAGGTTTTTTCCTTAAGTAGGCAGATGGTTTCCCCTCTTTGGTAATCCTAGTAACCCTTAAAAAATATCCCTTACTGATGAACAAGATGAGATGATCAGGTTTCTTCGAGAGTTGCTTCTTGAGTGGGGAGTTCCAAACGCAAGATTCTAAAACTCATGAAGAAGGCGACTGTCACCAGTCCAGCGGCGGCGAACATCGGCAGAGCTGCTGTGGTCTCGGGTGACAGTGAGGGGAAGTCCGCGCTCAGCAGGAGGCCGGCGAGGATGGGGCCGAAAACGAGCGTGAGACTATTGGTTGATTGGAATAGACCCAGTACCCGGCCGCGCATCTTTGGAGGTGAAAAACGGCTAATAATCGACTGCAGCGAAGGTTGGCTTAAGGCGTTGCCAATCGCCAGCGGCGCGGCGAACGCCGCGAAAACATAGGCGTTCAGGGTGAGAGCTGCACCAAGAAAAGCGATAATGCGTCCGAAGGTCGCATACACGATTAGACGCTGTTCTCCGAATCGGCGAACCAGCGGGCCGACGAAGAAGCTCTGCATGATAACGTTGGTCAGACCAAACAAAGTGAGAATCAGGCCGATATTGCGCTGAGCCATCTCTAACGAAACGCCACTGAATAGGCGACGGCGAGCGAAGATCGGAAAGCTGGATTGGAAAAGAGAGAAAGCTAGGAAGGTCACGAAGGTGAAGCTGAGGATCGTGCGCATCTTCTCTAATTTCAGAATGTCCAGCAGGCTGAGATCGCCATCCCTATCTTTTGAGCGATCACCCAGTGGTTGGCGGGCTTCGGGATCGAGGCTCTCTGGCAGGATGAAGTAAGTCCCCAGAATGGAAGCCAGTGAGAAGAACGCAGCGACGAAGAAAGGTGCATTCTGGCTGTAGGCAGCCAGGGATGGGATCCCGGCTGTGACCGTGACCGCCAAACCTCCCAATGCCGGACCCACAATAAAACCCGCGCCGAACGCAGCGCTGATCAATCCAAAGCCGCGGGCGCGGTTCTCCTCGGTTGTGATGTCATTGATGTAGGCTCGAGCTGTGGTGATATTTCCGCCGGAGATGCCGTCAATGATGCGCCCCAGATACAGCAGAATTAGTGAATTCGCTAACCCGAGGACGATGAATCCGATGAATGTACCGATCTGGCTTATGATGAGCACCGGACGTCGTCCATAGGCGTCCGATAGGCGGCCCAGGATCGGGCCAGCAATGACCATGCCAATGGAAAAGGCCGTGAGAAGACCTGTCGCCTGGAGATCTGTTGCGCCGAAGCTCTCCTCGGCGTGCAGGAGTAGAACCGGGATTATGATCCCGAACCCGACCAGATCAACGAACACGATCATGAACCAGGGGATGAAACGTCGATCCACGCTTGGCTGCTCCTATGTTTGTTGAGCAATAGAGACAGTAGAGAGAAGCTGTGATTATACACGGAGGCACGCCTTCCGCGAAGGCGTGCTCGGTGTAATTTGGTCCTCCGTGGTTCAGAGATAGCGGACTAATTCGCCCAAAGTTTTTCGTTCTTTAGGCTTAGGTGTATCCGCCGGGTAGCCAAGGGGTGTAAAGATGAGGGGTTCGGTGCCTTCAGGGAGATCGAGGATTTCGCGCGCAGCATCGGCGTCGAATGCGCCTATCCAACATGTGCCCAACCCGAGATCCGTGGCGGCAAGGATGAGATGGTCCATAACGATGGCAACATCAACCCCAAGGTAATCCCTGCCGTGCTCGCCTTTCCACACCTCACCTGGAAGTCCACATGCGCAGATGATCAAGGGAGCCTGGACAAACCACTCTTTGTTGTATATGCGTTGTAGCTCTTCTTGCCGACCTTCCGTGGGTATCACGAATAACTGGAAGGGCTGCCGATTTGAGGCCGTCGGCGCCAGGCGAGCAGCTTCGAGCACAGCTGTCAGCTTCTCCTCCTCAACCGGATCCGGTTTGTAGGCTCGAACACTGTACCTGTTCCTGACAAGTTCAGAAAAATCCATAATAGGTCTCCTCGGTCGTGTACTGGATTCTATCCACCGTAGATTTAATGTACAAGTACCGGGCTCTCCCAACCATGGTATTGTCTTGAGAATCGCATTTTTTTAAATTCACCCTCCAGGTCGCTCGCCGCGGCGTCGTCTGACGAAGCCCCCGCTCAGTTTGCAGGGCGAAGTCTTCTATCAAGCATACAATGAAAAAGCCCGATGCCGAAACATCGGGCAAATTTCAAATCGTGCCGCCAACAAGTGCCGAAGGCGAATTCTTTCAAGCCCTGGTTGGCTAGCATTGTTCCAGGTGTGAATTGCGGCTATGGGGTATGGGGAATAAAGTGAAAATAATCTTCGATGTAGATATTTCCCTCACCGTCCGCAATCCTGAGATAATACTTTTGGTCACTCTTGGAAGCTTCACTCAGCCAATCATAGGGGAAGTGCACCCGGAAAAAGGGTCCCCCTCCAGCGAGCGTTCTCCCCGATAAAGCAAATGAATCTTCGATTGCGTAATCACCATCTTCTCGATATGGAAGTACCCTGATCGTGAGTTCTTCCATCAAGTCCATCAATTCAAAGGACGTCATGGTTGTTTCGCTTTGTTTCCAGAAATCAAATTCATAGTGCAAATGATCGAAGCCCCCCCGGGGCTCTTCAATGGGAATAAACATCCCCTGATGCGCAAATAACGCTGTATCTCCACTCACCAATTTGGGATAGCCGACAACGACACCTTCGGCTGTCTCCGCTCCGTAGTCTGCCGGGAATTGTGAGAGACCGGTGGAATCATAGAATTCGCCTTGCCAGGACACATTACCCGCTCCGTCCACAATTTGATACACAAGATCCCGATGATCCCCCAATTGATCAAGTACCTCTTCCTGCGTAAATTCAACGTCGAACGTGTGTTCCCAGGCATGGTGATCTTGGACATCGTCGAGAACGAGAGCCGCCTGGTTAGAATAGTCA
>DAOUTT010000334.1 GCA_030668545.1 Anaerolineales bacterium
GGGTCGATACGCGTAAAGTGGAATTATTGGGCTGAACTCTACAGCAAAGCCGCTCTGAAAGTGTTACCTATGTATCACCATTCAGCGGCTGTATTTGTCAGGGAGCAGTTCCTTGACCGGTACGTTCGCGGGCTGCCCTGAACGGAGGACGACGACGCACGCTTCAGGGGAGTAATCGCATATCAGCTCCCGACACATCCCGCAGGGTGAGACAATCTCCCCCAACTCATTCACGGCGACGATGGACTCAATATGCGTATCCCCCGCAGTTGCTGCTGTCCCAATTGCGATCGCCTCTGCGCATACCGTGATGCGTCCAACGTACGCCTCCACATGCACACCTGAATATATCCTTCCCGAAGTAGTGCGCAGCGCCGCGGCTATGTGGTGGCAGCCCTCCTTAAACCTCGCCGCGATTAATTCTCGAGCGACATTGATGATCTCTTCGTCCACAACGCTGGTCATTTATCTTTCCCTTTGAATCTTATACCCAGCTTTCACCTCGGTGGCCGCATAGCCAGTTTCTTCCCTCTTTCGATATCGATAATCCGATTTGATACGAGCCTTATGGCACCCTCGCGTATCGGATGGACTGGATATTTACCAGTCTATTCGCGAGGGCCATGATCCGACAAGTTTGATCAAAAAACAGCGGAGGGCGGCGATTTCGCCGCCCCCCGTTTGCTCCGTCAAGAGTAAGTGCGGTTTGAAAACCACTCTTACTTCATCAAGATATTGCGTTATTCTAGGGTTTCGGCGTGCAGTTCGTCTACCTCCGCCTGCAATTCCGCTAGTAATCCCGGAATTTGATCCGCAGTGAAGCCCTCTTGAGCGATTTGAACGATCGCATCCTGTATAGCGTAGCGTACGGATTGGTAGGATTCAAAGCGTGGCTCGACCTTTCCATACTCGATATAAGCAAGCGAGTCCGTCCACTTTTCGTTGCTCTCCATATAGTCACCGAGGAGATCCAAGGCCGACGCACGCGTCGGGTAATAGGCGCTCGCTTCAATCCATTTGGCCTGGTTTTCAGGTTCTGTGAACCATTTCATGAAGAGCCAACTTGCAAGCTGCTCCTCAGGTGTCGAGGAGACCATTGCAAAGGATGGACCGTAGATATCGACAACAGGCGTTCCACCGACAGTTGGGTAAGCTATCGGGCCCCAAACATCATCGTTGCCCGCATCCGCAAAGTCACCTGTCTGGTAAGGGAGACCAGCGATGCTGCTGCCGAAGAACAAGCCAAGGCGAGCAGCGAATTCAGGATTCGGATACGTTGCTTCAGGAGTCCATGAACATCCTTCTGAGAGCAGTTCATGCCAGTAAGTGATCGCTTCAAGCATCTCTGGAGTGTCAATGCTATACCCCTCTCCAGGGATCTCGACCTCACCACCAAAAGCCCAGACCCATCCAGCGATCGTCGAGGCACTTGCTGTGAAGAAGACGCCGCCGGTGCCGTGTTTGTCGGGGTCAGCATCGGCGTTGTTCGCTTCGGCTGATGCGCAGGCCTGTTCTTTGAACTCTGCTGGTGTCGTTGGCGGGTTGTCGAAACCCAATTCCTGCGCCCAGGTGTAGTTGTAGAAATAATACGCACCGGAGCGCTGGGCGGGGATTCCCAACTGCTCGTCACCAACGCTATCGGAAGCCCAAATCGCGGGATAAAAGTCGGCCGACTCTTCTGTAGTGAATCCGAAACTTGGATTATTAACGTACGGATTGAGATCTTCGATAACATCCCCGGCCGAATCCCAGGCCAGGTACTGGTTATTGTAGCCCACCACAACATCGGGTAAATCACCCGTGTTGATGGCCGCGTTCATGGCCGTGAACTGCTCGCTGTAACCGGTTTGATTGATCGGGGTTACTGTGATGCCGTACTCATTGGTTGCGGAGAAATCAGCTGCCATAGCCTCAATCGCCTCGCCCGTTCCTCGGGACCAGACATGCCAGAACTCAACTTCGACGCCTTCTAACTCTTCAGCCGTTACCCCAAGGGGTCCAGCGGGCACAGGCGGCACGGTTGGCTCAGGCACCTCTGTCGGCGGTGGCGCCTTAGTGGGTTCAGGCGCGGGCGCTTCCGTAGCCGCCGGCGCGCATGCCGCCAATACTGGCGTTAGTGCCAGCAACGTCAATAGTAAAATACCAATTGCTTTCTTAGACATCATTACTCCTCCTCAAGTTGTGTCGAATTAAACCTTCTCATTGGCAGTTGCACCATATTTAACTACTTATCTCTTCTCCGAATAACGACACCTCCTTTTATACAGATCAATTATAGCAAAAGTTGATAGTTTCCCTCAGCCTTTCAAGCCTGTGCGGCTGATACTCTCGGTGAATTGTCTCTGGGTGAGGAAATAAAGGATCAAGATCGGGATGATCGTAACAACAGCTCCCGCCATCTGGAAATTGAGCCAGGATCCGGCTTCCGCATCCACAAAATAATAAAGACCAACGGCGATCGGGCGCCAATCAGGTGTTTTCGTCACCAGAAGAGGCCAGGCGAGCGCGTTCCAAGAGCCGATGAACGAAAGGACGGTTAGGACCAGAATGGGCGCCTTAGAGAGGGGCAGCACGATGCGCCAGAGGAACTGCCAATGGCTTGCGCCATCGATTTGGGCTGCGTCGAACAGGTCGTCGGGGATCTGAGCGAAGAACTGGCGCAATAGAAAAATGGCGAATACGCTGCCCATGAAGGGGATCGTCAATGCAGGCCAGTTGTCGAACCATTGCAACGGTCCAATACGTTGGAACCAGGTGA
>DAOUTT010000141.1 GCA_030668545.1 Anaerolineales bacterium
CTAGTCCGGCTACGGTCGCCCAGATGGCCATCCCGGAGACCATGATCACGGCGGTTGTGCCTCCGCGCTGGCCAAAACGGATCGCCGCCCAGATAACAAATGGGAAAATGAGGTAGAGCAGGGCCTGATGATAGATGCTTGTACTGGTCTGATAAATGAAGACGTACCAGGTGACGATCCCCAACAAGATGAACACCAGCGCAGCCTCAAGAATCTTCTGGCGGTTGCCGAGATTGAATTTCGCTTTGGACCAGACCAGGATGAATGGTGCTACTACGAGCGCGCCGAGTAGATCTCCAATCCACCACGTGATCCAGATTGAACCATAGGCTTCGATCGGCGCGAAGTCTATGAGCACAAGCGTGGAAGCACCGGCGGTGGCACTTAACATAGTGCTGAAAATAGCGACTACGACCAACCCGAGTACATCCTGGATTCGATCCATTGCGAGGTGAAAATTCACAAATCGTTGGAGAATGTAGGCGCCAATAAGCGCTTCGAGCGTGTTGCCTATCGACATTCCGAGGGCCAGATTGAACGGTGCGCCGGTCAGCAATGACCCCAATAAGACCCCTAAAGTGATCCCGGGCCATCGGGAGGTGCCGAAAATCAGTAACGCAGCCAGGGCGATACCGGTTGGGGGCCACACAGGTGAGGTGTTGTCCTGTAAGTAGGCCATCGAAAGCCCCAACCGGGCGGCGAGATGGTAGACAATCGCCAGCAGCATGACTTGCCAGAGCCACGCTCTGAACTTTCGGCCGTTAAAATTCAAGGGTCTAAGGATTGTGTCCATAGTCAATCGCGTCCATTGAGTTTACTGCATTATATTGTGAATCTATCTACAGCCGAAAAGGTCGATGCCTGGTAATCATCTTTTAAGAAGAACGGTCAGAAAATTCTAGATGTTGCTCTGTTTGTTAATTGGATTGGCAGATTGCCACAAAGTAGATGGAACCGTGTGGACTATGGTTCCGAATAAGGTCAAATCCCCCAACAAACCCAAAAATGCTTGTCGCACGGATACATACCTTGTGGTCTCCTCTTCGTTAGCAGCCTTAACCTTAAACCACAGACCTCACGGCTCGCGGATTTGACAAGCCGTGAGGTCTACAGTGGGAGCGACCCCCTCCACTTCGCTTCGGGGGTGCTCCGGGCAAAACATCATTTAGCCCGCAAATAAAAACCACTGCAACAAGTGCAGTGATTGAACAGGTGGGCGCGAATGGACTCGAACCATCGACCTCACGGATGTGAACCGTGCGCTCTAACCAGCTGAGCTACGCGCCCGTGAAGCGATTATAGCAGAGCCGAGAGGTTGTCTCAAGATTTGCAGATCATTAATGAAACCCAGGTTAGGGCTTTTCTCATCTGTCTCAGCAGAGAAAATTCCGGGGTAATCGTATCTCGTGTTTCAAAAATTCCTGGGGTAAGACCGGAGCAATCTCCCTCAGTCCGTTGCACAATAATCACGTTTGATAAAACACCTCACTACACTGAGAATATGCACTTGTTACTATTTCATTGCAGACCAGGAAAAAAGGTAGCCATAATACTACCCATTGCTTTAAATTCATGGATTTCAATTCCATAAAGTAATATGAATTTATGGATTACAACTCCATAATTATTGACTAATTTATGGAATTCATGTATATTGGGAGCATGATTGAACGTGCTTATGAACCGCTGGATGAATACCTTGAGCCCAACAAGGTGCTCATCATCTATGGCCCACGCAGAGTCGGGAAGACCACCCTTTTGCAAGCATATCTCTCCCGTACAAGGTTGAAGTACAAGTCGGCGGTTGGAGATGATGTTCCCACCCAGCGACTCTTGAGCTCCAGAAACGTGAATTTGATAAAAGAGTATCTCGAGGGCTATGAACTTTTCGCCCTCGATGAGGCGCAGTACATACCGAATATCGGTCAAGCCTTGAAGATCATAGTAGACCAGATCCCCGGTATACATGTGTTTGTCACAGGATCCTCTTCTTTTGAATTGGCGGGGCAAGTGAGCGAGCCGCTGACTGGGCGAAAGCGAATGCTCAAGCTATACCCTTTCGCCCAAACTGAGTTGCTTTCGTTGCACAATCGCTTTGAACTTAGACAAGAGCTTGAAGAACGGTTGATCTTCGGCTCCTATCCAGACGTCGTTACGGCGCGAACAAACAAAGCTCGTATCGAGGCGGTGAGCGAGATTGCCAACTCCTATCTCATAAAAGACATCCTGGCATTTGAACGAGTGAGAAATTCAGGCAAGATATGGGACCTTCTGAAGCTGCTTGCGTTTCAAGTGGGAAGCGAGGTCTCGCATAATGAGCTTTCGCGCTCGCTGGGTGTCGATGTTAAAACTGTTCAGCGGTATATTGACCTTCTTGAAAAATCGTTTGTCTTGTATCGTCTCGGTGGTTTCAGCCGCAACTTACGAAAAGAGGTTACACAAAAGGCAAAGTACTTCTTTCTTGACAACGGCATCCGTAATGCCATCATTGCCCAATTCAATCCTCTAGACCAGCGCGACGATGTCGGACAGCTTTGGGAAAATTTTATGACCCTTGAACGCATCAAGTACCTGACCTATGCTTCTGAAGTCGCAAATCTCTACTTTTGGCGCACCTATTCCCAGCAGGAGATCGACCTCGTAGAAGAGAGGGGAAAGCAACTTGATGGCTATGAATTCAAATGGTCGCCGAAAAAGGCGGTGAAGGCTCCTCAGGAATGGATCAATAATTACCCAGGAGCAAGCTTCACAGTTGTCACGCGTGAAAATTACCAAAAGATAGTATTCCCAAAATTTATCGGGATTACAGCTTGAGCACCAAAGTGGTTTTGTACCTCTTCTTTACGTTGCCACGTCATCCATTTTGTCCTCTCTTCGCCCCCGATGCTATAATCCCGCGAGGAGAGAGCCGGTGATTGAACTCAACATCCCTGGACGCGGTCTTATCCAGCTAGAACATCTCGTATCCGATGTCAACGGGACTCTCGCTCTCGATGGACAGCTGCTCGACGGCGCCCCAAAAGCTTTGCTCGCATTGGGCGACCGGCTGCAGCTCCATCTGCTCACCGCCGACACCCACGGCCGTCAGGCGCAGATCGATGACCAGCTCGGTTTGCAGGCCGTGCGGATACCGCCAGGCGGCGAGGCAAAAGCGAAGGCTGCGTACGTACACGAACTGGGCTCAGAGAATGTCGTTGCCCTCGGGCAAGGCGCCAACGACGCCAGCATGCTGCACGAAGCCGCTATCGGCATCGCCGTTGCCTCGGTTGAAGGATTGGCGATCGAGTCTCTAAATTCCGCCGACGTAGTTGTTCCAGACATCGCTGCCGCGTTCGAATTACTGGAATATCCCACACGTCTGGTCGCCACACTAAGACGATGAGTACAAATATGAGCGAACCACTCGATCCACTACAGACTCATTCCCGCGCCCGCCGCAGGCGAGCCCGCCGCATGCTCACCCAGCTTCGGGCCGACGAACGTGAGACATTCCTCGAAAACCTCGCTCAAATCGTCTCGCCAAATGTCGGCTTCTTCATTTTCGCGCTGCTGGCAGGACTCCTGATCGGTGTCGGTTTCCGCTTCGAACAGCGAGCCTTACTCTTCGCCGGCGCGCTCGTCGCCCATCAGATGGGACCGCTCATGGGCCTCGCACTTTCGGCGGTAACCGGCTCGCCACGTTTCTTCCTGCGCATGCTCGCCAGCTTCGCCGTCGCCGGGCTATTGGTTGCCGTAACCTCCGGCCTTGCAGGCGGGCTGGCTACAGGATCAGAGTCACCTTTCCTGCTCGCCTATGGGCACACAGAACTCAACCTGATCGACTTCGGCCTGGTTATGCTTGGCGCAGGCTTCCTCGCATATTATCTGGCGCGCGAAGAGCGGTTAGCACCTCTTGCAGGAGCGGCAGTCGCGTACGAATTGTTTCTGCCCCTCGGTGCCGCCGCCATCGGGCTGCTGCGCGCCGAGCCTGAGCTATGGCAGGGCGCCGCGCTTACTTTCGCTCTGCACCTGGCATGGGCGATCGTCGTCGCCGTCGCCGTGCTGGCCGCGCTCGGGTTCCGACCCCTGACCGGCGCTTCTCGTTCTCTGGTCGCAGCCATGGCGCTCATGGGCCTGGTGGCAATCCTCAGCGCAGTCGGTCTGGGCGCCTCGGTGATGGCGATTCTCCCCACGCCCCCACCTACTCCGACCGCTACGCCAACCCCCACATCAACGGCCACCATCACCAGCACACCAACGATCACGCCCACGGCCACGATCACCGGCACACCCACCAAAACTCCGACGCCCACCGTAACGCCCACCCCTACCCCGCAGCCTGCTAGCGTGAACAACACCGGCGGCACCGGAGCGGTCGTTCGGGTTGTATCCGACCCACTGGGTGCACATATCGGCTTTGTGGAGGAGGGCAATTCCATTCTCCTCCTCGCCGGTCCGAAACAGGTCGGGGAGTTTTCCTGGTGGTACATTCGCTTCACAACGAAGTTCGGCGAAACCTTTGAGGGGTGGCTTCTGGGCGACTACATCTCAACAGCAACCCTTACTCCATCACCGACCCCCTGACGGTATCAGGGTTCCACAACCCATACACTGAATAAGCAAACGTACCGGTCTTTGATGCCTGTGTTGGGGGCATCCTTTCCCCTTGAGGGGTTCGTTGAGCGAACGCTGTTCTCACCGGGCGAAACAGGATGCCGTTTGTCATGCGTTCGCATTTCTACGTCGACAGGTGCCCGGCGCAGCCTACACGCCATCCACTTCGCTCTTGACCCA
Organism: Anaerolineales bacterium; assembly: GCA_030668545.1. Taxonomy (GTDB): domain Bacteria; phylum Chloroflexota; class Anaerolineae; order Anaerolineales; family E44-bin32; genus E44-bin32. Next base: position 4,774 of record DAOUTT010000141.1, read on the forward strand.
CTGCAGCCATCCTGATAGTATCCTTATTGATAATAATTTTCATTATGACAAAACCAAAATCATCAAAGCAGATAATGTCAGACTTGAAAAGCGCGGGGTATCGACTCACGCAATCGCGCGCTGCGGTCGTGCGCATCATCGATGAATCCAATGGATGGCTGCGGCCCGAGCAGGTGCACACGCAGGCAAAGAAATACTGCCCCTCGATCGGGTTGGTAACGGTTTATCGGACCCTGGCGCTCCTGGTAGAACACGGCTATATCCGTCGCATCCACTTCGATGACAAATGCCACGGATACGCCAGAGTGGAATTAAGTCATGGCCACCATCTGGTGTGCCGTGGCTGTAATCAAACGATCGAGATCGCGGGGACGGAAGATCTTAGACCGCTTATGAAACAGGTTCAAAACGAGACCGGATTCGTCATTGAAGATCATCTGCTTGAACTGGTCGGTTTATGCCGCGAGTGCCAGCATATTCCGACACGACCACGCAACCATCATGGGTGACCGAGTTATGCAAACGATGCAAATCTAGAAGAGCGGTTTAATAATTCATCCATCGCTTTTCGCAATGGACACATATACATAGGGACTTTTAACAATGCTATCCCGGAAACGACTCACTCGCTCGCACATATTAATTTTGGTTTTCGGCGCCTTTTTGGCAGCGTGCTCGGGCGGGGCACAAACCGCTACCAACGGCTCTACCTACCACGCTGATCTCCTTCTCACACAGCCAGGAGATATCAAAGCCGCTCAAATACAGGGGGACGGTCCTTTACATGTGGTTGCGACCACCAGCATCGTCGCCGATGTGGTCGCCAACGTAGGCGGGGAGGCTATCATTCTCGATTCGATCATCCCGCGCATGACCGATCCACATGGCTACCAACTTACACCGGGCGACCTGCGAATGCTCCATGACGCGGATGTGGTCTTCATCAATGGTTTGGGGTTGGAAGAGTCGCTGGAACAATCACTGTCTCAGCTTCCAGAAGAAATTCCCATTGTTTCCCTCTCGGAGGGGATACAGCTCCGCGAGTTCACCTTAGAGCAAACAGATACAGACGCGGATCATGACCAGGAAGCCCACGCGGCCACCGGGGTTGACCCGCACGTCTGGTTCGATCCGCTGAATATAGAAATCTGGACCGATAACGCGGCGGAGTCCCTGTCCGCACTCGATCCTGCAAACGCGGCCACCTTCCAGGCAAATTCCGATACCTACCACGATCAACTTGAAGATCTCCACAACTGGATACTGGCCCAATTGAAAGAAATCCCACAAGCCGACCGCAAACTCGTGACCGATCATCTTTTTATGGGATATTTTGCCCAACGCTATGATTTCGAGATCATCAACGCTCTGCTCCCCGCCTTCAGTTCTGCGGCTTCGCCTTCCGCACAGGAATTGGCCGACATCCAGGATAGTATTCGCCAATCCGGCGTCAAGGTGATTTTCATAGGAATGAACTCCAATAGGCGGA
>DAOUTT010000202.1 GCA_030668545.1 Anaerolineales bacterium
CAGGAATACGAGGTAGTCCGGTTTTTCTTGATGGATTAGATCAGGGGGAATAGCGTAGTTGGTTATATAGAATTCATCGGGAAGCGGGTAATAAACCTCACTCTCCGGCGAGATTAGGCCAACAGTGTCCAGGATGCGAGATCCTGTGTAGTAACCCAAAACCCCTATGTCTGCTGCGGCGAGAGTCTGCTCCTCGCGAATCTGTCCCTGAAGATCGGAAGCGACCTGCCGATAAACTTCTTCAAGTTTAATGTAAGCCATCTTCGGTGCCGGTCTATCCGGGCCATGATCCGGATGCAGTGTCCATCCGTTGATCGTGAAGCCGAATGCTAGGGCGCCGCAAATGGCAAGAGGAAGTGACGACTTTAGATTCCGCCCTAAAACCTCAATGCCGATAAAGATTCCCAGAAAATACATAGGAAGCGGGGGTGTAAGGTACCATCGAAATATAAGCGGATTAGCGATTGAAAATACGAACAGATAGAGGATCGGGTAGATGGCTAGGGGCCATATACAGGTTCTTTCCCGTATGATTCTCCACCAGCCAATGATGAAGAGGGTCGGAAATAGGATTATTCCAATCGCGATTGAGAAGGCTCCAAAAACAAGGTGGCTAAAGAAAGGTGTAGCATAATGCTGAAGCATTCGAACGATTCCGGCTTCAGGTGGAAGGTGGTAGGCAACCGCTTTTGCCGCCATCGAGCGGGGGAGGGGATCCCCATAGTAGATATAACTAATAACGGACCAGATGAGTAGCGGAATGAGAAACGATGCGATCTCTGCAAGCGGCAAGCGACGTTTGCGTGAACGGAAGATTCGGTATGCGCGCTCAAGAGCAAGAGGGATGAGAAAAAGAAGGGCATCAGGGCGGGTTAGCAAACTGAGTGAACCGATTAAGGCGGCGAGGACTGGCTGGTTGTCCGAATGCATGTAAAATGTGCCCAACATCAGGAGGATGAATAGGCTTGTCTCCATGCCGCCAATGGCGAAAGTGACAGACATCGGAGCAGCAGCCCAGATTAATGCAGCAGCTATACCAGCACGGCGGTATCCTAAGTTTGTCGAGAGACGGATGATTATCAAGCAGCTAATTGCATCGGCAATTGCGCTAATCACCAATGCGATTTCTGGATAGGGAGCCTGGATGCCACCGGTGATAGAACCTATGGCGGCAATCAACACAGCATAAAGGGGTGTCGTCGTTCCTAAAACCCATTCGCCCGGGTTGTACACAAGGCCATTCCCGGCGATGAGGTTTTGGGCATAACGGAAGGTGATGTAAGCATCATCGACGGTTCGAGCTCCGGGTATCAATCGGAGCGCAAAAGCGCCAAGTGGGATGAGAAACTGGGGTTTGAAGAACTTATTTAAACGCACCCGCGGATTATACAGAGGCTATCCGTGATGGGAAAGTCAGATCAAACGCGCCAATTGTTAATTTGGATACTAATTGGTCTGTTCTTCCTCGCCGTCATTTTGAAGGTTGCCCTTCTAAGCATAGGGGCTTTCCCATTTAATGCAGATGAAGCGATTGTTGGCTTGATGGCTCGCCATATCCTGGAAGGGAATTGGCCTGTCTTTTTCTATGGACAAACCTACATGGGAAGCCTGGACGCGACACTCATCGCGCTGGGCTTTATGCTCTTCGGCAGTGAAGTCTTCGTCATCCGGACAATCCAAATTCTGCTCTATCTCGGGACGATTATTCTGGCCGTAAATCTGAGCGCGCGAATATTTAGGAGTCAACTCGCGGGGCTGGTGACAGGTTTGCTCTTAGCCGTTCCCACAGTGAACATAACCCTGTACACAACCGTCTCTCTTGGCGGGTATGGGGAAGCGCTCCTTATTGGGGCGTTGCTCCTGCTCCTGGCGATCCAAATTGATGAGAAACCCGACAATACCATGAACTACCTGCTGTGGGGTTTCTTTTCCGGTCTCGGTTTCTGGGCATTTGGGCTGACCATCGTCTACATCCTGCCGACATCCGTTATTGTAGTGCGCAGCCTGTTTAAATCGCGGCGGAGTCGATGGTGGGTTCAAGGAGCGCTGATACTTATTGCGGGAATTATCGGAGCTTTGCCGCTCATCATCTGGGTTTACGAAAATGGTGTCAGCGTTTTATTTCATGAGCTCTTTGGATCCGCAATTGCTGTAGATGCAGGCTCGGCGTTCCTATCAACGCTAGCCAAACATATCCAATATTATTTCCTCTTTGGAATTACTGTGACTCTTGGATTTCGACCCCCATGGACGACCGAACCCATCGCTCTTCTGCTAGTGCCCTTCGCTTTGGTCTTCTGGTTGTTGGTATTTATCCAACTTTTCCATAGGCTGCGGGATGAGAGCTCGCGGCGAGCGATTTATTGGATGATTGCTGGTGTTATGGGAGCGGTGATCCTTATGTTTGTGCTCACCCCCTTTGGATCCGACCCGTCTGGCCGCTATTTTCTCCCTATTTATTTCGCGCTGGCAATTTTCGCGGGAGATTTCTTCGCCCAGCCGGCTTTCAAGATCAACGCACGATTTCGCGCGCTGATCCTGGTATTTGTTGTCGCATTCAACTTGTGGTCCAACCTGGAGGCAGCGGCCCAATATCCTCCCGGGATTACCACGCAATTTGATGCCGTCACCAGGGTTAATCACAGGTTTGATGAGCAGCTTGTCGATTTTCTGTCTAAGCATGGAGAAACGAGGGGGTATTCTAACTATTGGGTGTCTTATCCGCTTGCCTTTGAGTCAGACGAGGAGTTGATCTATATCCCAAGGCTCCCGTACCATCTCGATTTTCGGTACACTGCTCGGGACGATCGCTATGAACCCTACCGGGTTCTCGTGGATGGAAGCGACCGCGTAGCTTACATCACGACATTCCATCCAGCCCTTGATGAGAGCATCAGGGCGAGTTTCCGTAAACTTGGAGTGGTGTGGGAGGAGGAAGTAATCGGGGATTACCAAATCTTCTATAATCTCTCACGCCCCGTTCGGCCAGAGGAGATCGGCGAAGCATGGTTGGGGAATTAGTTGTAGCAAACAGCCTTACAAGGCAGCTTGGGAAAGAGTGAAGCTGATAAGCATTCTTCTGCTAATGGCACAGGAGATGCAAGGGTGAAAGTGGACTATTAGAGGTGGATGTTAGTACCTTAGTATATTGGATCGCGTGGTCCTCCACAGGATAAAGCATGCATTCGTCATCCAGCATTAGTAGATGGAAGGCACACACATGACGTTCAAACGCCTGGTGTTAGGTATCACTTTCCTGGGTATTTTCACCATGGCTGTCCGTGCCTCCGTAGGCTACGATACGTGGTGGCACCTAAAAGCTGGTGAGTGGATTCTCGCTAATGGGGAGATCCTCCGGACGGATCTCTTTTCGCTTACACGTCAGGGCTCAACTTGGATTTACCCCGGGTGGCTTGCCCAGATTCTTCTCTTTACCGCATTTCGGAATTTCAGCTTCGCTGGTCTGAATTTATTCACTGCGTTGATGGTTGTGGCTGCTTTCGCGTTCGTATGGTGCACACTAGAGGGTCGAGACCTACTTAAGGCTTTCGTTATCCTGCTCGCTGCGTCTGCTTCCGGAGTGTATTGGTCCGCACGACCGCAGATCATCAGCTTTGTTCTAGCAGGCTATTTCCTATTCGTGCTCTATCCTCATCGGAAGCGAAGGGCGTGGTTGCTATGGTCACTCCCCTTGGCGATGATCCTCTGGGTAAATGTGCATGGAGGTTTCGCGATCGGCTTTTTAATCCTTGGTGTCTATCTTTGCGGAGAAACCATTCAGATAGTTCACGAGGCTCTTCAAGGTGACCGGGATTGGCGAACAGCGTGGGATCACCACAAAAGGGAGATATTCCACCTTCTTTTGGTCAGTTTTCTTTGCGCCCTAGCTGTTTCAATCAATCCTCACGGACCGCAGATGCTTCTTTACCCCTTCAAGACGGTTTCTATTCAGGTTCTTCAGGATTACATTCAGGAATGGCAATCTCCAAATTTCCATCAGGCTCAGGTTTTACCCTTTCTTCTGATGCTATTGCTTCTAATCGGAACTTTATACGGATCTCGTCGCCAGGGGGATCCCACGGAAATCATCCTTGTTCTCGTATTTCTAGCGCTTGCTCTTCTCGCTAGCCGGAATATCGCATTATTTGCACTTGTTGCCGCGCCGGTTATCACACGCCATCTTGATGCAATTCTGGATGACTTGCACTTCGACTCAGGTTCTGCGGTGCAGCTCCCGCAAAGTGCCGCTAAGTGGTTGAACCTTGCTGTATTTTTACTGTTAATTGTAGTTTCGGGCTTGAAGATCTCATCAGCATTATCTTCTCAGGTGAACCAGGATGCACTCGCGGAGGAATTCCCGGTTCGTGCGGTTGAATATCTACGCTCTGTCCAGCCTAAAAAGAACCTTTTTAATACGTATAACTGGGGTGGTTATGTTATTTGGGAGCTCCACCCCGATTTTTTCAGCTTTGTAGACGGTCGGACGGATCTCTTCGATGATGAGATTCTAGAGGAATATCTCATTGGCTGGCGAGGTCTAGCGGGCTGGGAGCGAGTCTTTGAGACGTGGGATATCGAGATAGTATTGCTCGAGCCCTGGGCTCCTCTAAGGATACGCCTTGAATCGCAAGGCTGGGAAATCGACTACGAGGATGAGCTTGCGGTCGTTCTCAGCTCTCCTCAATAGGGAATGTATCATTATTGAAGGAAAATCAATAATCTTTAGTACATCGAAGAGTATGGTGTGTCGAGTTGTTTCCGGGGGTGGTGTTTGAAATATTATCTGCCAAACTGGCTAAGAATCATCCTCCTGGTTGGTCTATTCGTTTTCCTTATCGGCTTGTTCGTCGCC
>DAOUTT010000230.1 GCA_030668545.1 Anaerolineales bacterium
CCATAGACCCGATTATTTTTATTCCGACTGGATTTCGATCAGTACGGCCCTAACGATGGTGCGGCGCAGATATTGATCCGAGATTTCGTCATAGGCATCGCAGGTGATGAGTGTCAGCCAACGGCTGGGTTTACGACCTATTCAAGAAACGGGAGGAAGATGGTAAATGATGTACCAAGCTCGGTATCGCTCTCGACCTCGATCCAGCCGCAGTGTTGTTCCACAATCTCCTTACAAATAGCCAGACCGAGGCCGGTGCCAGGCTCACCAGAATCGCGGCCTGTTTTGCCACGGTAGAAGCGCTCGAACAGATGCGCTCGGTCTTCAGACGGGATCGCTGGACCATTGTTGTAAACACGGAGGGCTAAGTGACGCTCTTTACGAGTATTAACATTCTCGCTGGAGAGCAGCACTTCCCCCCCGAGAGGCGTGTAAGATAAAGCGTTGCCCATAAGGTTTGTGATCACCTGAATCAATTGTTCGCGATTAACCATAATTGCGGGGACTTCAGGGTTCAGTTCATGCTGGAGATGGATGTTTTTCGCTTCTGCCCGAGCGTGCTGTGAGTCGATTACCTCGGCGATTAGTGCATCCATAACGTGGAGTTCTTTGCGCTCAGACTCGACATCGCCGTCAAGACGAGAGAGCGTGAGTAGATCTTCGATCAGCGTAGAGAGACGATCGGCTTCGTTTTGTAGAACACCCATATAGACGTCACGCTTATTTGCTTTACGTGGATTCTGGAGCAATGAGAGGTAAAGCATCACGTTGGTGATCGGAGTGCGGAGTTCGTGGGACACATTGGAGACGAAGCTAGACTTCAGCCGATCGAGTTCTTTAAGTTGTTCGTTGGCCTCCTCCAGCTCCCGCGTTCGCTCACTAACCCGGACCTCCAAGGTTTCCATCAGGGTCGCCCGGCGAATTGCGTTCGCAGCCATATCGGCGATGGCTGTCATAATCCGTATCTCGCTTTCATCGAAGGAGCGTTTACGACCAAGGAGTAAAGCGCCAAGAGTCTCCTCGTGCGCGATGAGGGGGACGCAGATGAGTGCGCGCATCTCCCCCAGGAGTTCTGAGCGAGCGAACAGCGGATCGGAAAGAATATCTTCGCTGGTGTATATCTCGCCCGATTCGATGACTTTACCGCTCACACCAACCCCGGCCGGGAGGCGCTCTCCCTTCCATTCAGCCCAGGCAGAACAGGCGGAAGCAATCACCGTTTCCCCGCTTTCGGGTTCACGTAAAGCAATAGCTGCACCATTTGCATCTAGAAGATTTTCCATCTGGTCAAGCAGGATGGGTAACATTTGCTCTCGATCGGCCGCATTGCGCAGGGCTCTGGAGACGGCAACGATGGCGTCCTGTTCTTTCTCCTGTTTTCGTCGGGCAGTCAAATCCATGAAGACGGCCATCGTCCCCGCGAAATCCCCATTCTCAAATAGCGGGCTGCCGCTCACCTGCACCGGGATGAGCTGCCCGTCGCGGTGCAGGATCTCAAGTTCGTAACGATCGGACTTGCCGGCTGTGCGCCGTTTATCGGCGGCTTCTACAACAGCGTACTGGTCTTCCGGGATCGTAACCGTCCAATGCTGCCCTTCGATCTCCTCTCGTTTGTAACCGAGAAGTGCGGCTGCGGAGGGGTTCACAAGCGTGAAATAGCCATCTGGATCCTCGACCAAGATACCCTCGAACATATTGAGAAGGATGTTTTCGTTGAATTCCTTAAGGCGGTTGATCTCCTCTGCCGACTGTTTGCGCTGGCTAATATCACGTATCGCCGTCACCCTGAACTCGCGATCTCTATGGGAATAATTCTTTCCACAAACCTCGACCTGGAAACGCGTTCCATCGCGTTTTATGCACACAGAATCGTATGGCCGGTCGTACCCTGAGCGAATCTTTTCGAGGGCCTCATCGAGGGCCTCGGGAGCGATGACCTCAACAACTTGCTTTCCAATAAGCTCGCGCCGTGGATATCCGAACAGGTCGGAAAATTGTTCGGTCACCTCGATAAAACACCCACCCTCCGTAATGGCAATACCTTCAAATGCGGCTTCGGTGAGTAGGCGAAAGCGCTCCTCCTGCTCCCGAAAAGTTTGATCAGCGCGTGTAGCGTTGATGAAGAGAGGTCCAATCCAGGCGAGAGCAAGTACTAACACAAGAGAGGCGGCCAGAGCGATGAGCTCTCCGATTGGGACGCCGGTTACTCCTTGTGTTCCTGAAGCGATTTGGTATAGGACCCAAACCTGACGCAGGGCCATGAGGACCATGCCGATGGCGATCGCGACCCAAGCTTTGAGTCCGCCCGTAATTCGGATCAGGCGCAACGCGAGATAGGCGGCAAATAATTGCAGCAGAGCCGATATTGCCAGAATCGGGATTATGTACATCGTGAACGGTCCTTTAATCCATAAATATTTATAGCAAAGCGACGCATGAGTATTACACCTTGAACATTTCTCTCAAGTTGGTATGCAGGCTTTGTGCCAAAATATTTCTTGATGATGAGATATCAGCAGTCAAAAATGAGAGCGTGAAAACCCCGTATAAGTGCTCGTTGAGAAGATTCCAATTCGCCGCCCGCTAACGAATTAGAGGGCGCGCATATGGCGAGTTTAAGTGAAATGCGGCCGGCGGAGCAATGCGTCGTAGGTAACCCGGAGCGAAAAAAACAACCGTCAGGGGGCAATTCAAGGTCAATGAACAGTCTGTAGCTGGACCCCAACCACTTGCGCTGGACCCAAGCCGCCATACAATGACGGCGCTTAAGAGGTTACGAGAGGCAAGTTAGAGGGTATCGCTCTTGCAACAGTGGCAGCAGTATCCCTGGGAATTTCATATATGTTTCTAATGCTCACGTTCACGCTGGTATATATATAATAAGGTAGAGTGTACAGGCTGTTAGGTGCATCTGGAGGATATGGCTTATGATGCGATTTGATCGATTTACCGAACGCGCCCAGGACGCGGCTCAGCGCGCGGCGGAGATCATCCAGCGCTACGGCCACAATCAAATTGACACAGAACACATTCTGCTGGCGCTGATAGAACAACCGCAGGGGGTTATCTCACAGATTCTCGAACGTTTGAACATCGACATCGATCACATTTCTGAAATGATCGATCAGCAACTGCGCGCCAGCCCCAAGGCGAATATTTATGGCGGGGGCGCTGGTCAGATTTTCATTACGCCGCGCGTGAAACGCGTGGTAGATATGGCTAACGAAGAAGCCAATCGGTTGGATGATGAATATATTTCGACCGAACATCTCTTCCTCGCAATTCTCTCCGAGCGTAACACGGCCATTTCTCGCTTACTGTCTGATGAAGGGATCACGAAAGATCGTGTTTATGACGCGATCAAAGAAACCCGCGGCGGTCAGCGGGTGACCGACCGCAAGGCGGAATCACGCTACCGAACGTTGGAAAAGTACTCGCGCGACCTCTCTCAATTCGCCCGGGAAGGAAAATTAGATCCTGTCATCGGCAGGGATGAGGAGATTCTGCGTCTGATCCAGATCCTCTCTAGGCGTACGAAAAATAACCCGGTGTTGATAGGGGAAGCGGGCGTTGGTAAAACTGCCATCGTCGAGGGGTTGGCGCAGAAGATCATAGACGGGGACGTTCCGGAGATCCTTAGCGGTAAACGGGTGGTGTCGTTGGATCTCGGCGCTATGATCGCGGGCTCACGTTTTCGTGGAGAATTTGAAGAACGCCTTAAAGCCTCGATTGAGGAGATACAAAGAGCAGAGGGCGAGATCATCTTAATGATCGATGAGCTGCATACTGTAGTCGGCGCCGGCGCCGCCCAAGGGGCGATGGATGCTTCCACTATGTTGAAGCCCGCCCTATCGCGCGGCGAACTCCAATGCATCGGTGCGACGACACTGGATGAGTTTCACAAGCATATCGAAAAGGATGCTGCACTCGAGCGCCGATTCGCGCCGCTCTATGTTGAAGAGCCTTCCATAGAAGAGACCATAGAAATGCTAAAGGGGCTGCGTGATCGTTATGAAGCGCATCATAAAGTCCGCTTCTCGGATGAAGCATTGGTCGCCGCCGCAAAGCTGAGTCAACGCTATGTGACTGACCGGCATTTGCCGGACAAAGCAATCGATTTGATGGACGAAGCGGCTGCCAAGCTGCGCGTTGCGCTGTATTCCCTACCGCCCGAGCTGAAAGAGCTAAAAGCCGATGTGGATCGCATGATGGCCGAAGAGGAACTTGCGGGTCAGGAGCGCGATTACGAACGAGCCGCGGAGAAAAAGGCACAACGCCTCCGACTTGAGAAGGAATTTCGAATAAAACGTGACGCCTGGGAAGTCGAGCACCAACTGGATGAGGTTGTGGACGAGGACGACA
>DAOUTT010000122.1 GCA_030668545.1 Anaerolineales bacterium
AGCTCTGCGGCAATGAAAACGGAAAGCGCCGTGACGCCAAGAGCACGGGCAAACAAAACATCGATGGATGCCGGATCCCAGATTGTAGAATACACGAGCATTCCCGCGAGGGCGATCAACGCCAGCGGCAGACTCTTTGCCAGCCCGTCCCGCCCCGGCAGCCAGGGTAGGACTACGGCATAGAACGCCGATAAAGCGACCATGGCGATGAGCGTCGGCCAAAATATGCTGCGCCAGAATATCGCGATCGGGATCAAGATTAACAGAGCGTATAAACCCAACGTAACCGCGATCATCTCCAGCCGATCGCGCAGCGGAAACGTCACCCAGCGCATGGCATCGGTTTTTTTCCGACCGTGGGCGATGTAATCGGGGATGTCAACCGCCCGCGCAGGTCCCCAGTGGACGCCCCACCCTGTCTGCTCACGGATACGCCAGCCCTCGACTCCATTGGCACATAGCTGCGGGAGGATCAACGCATGGTACTGGAGGTAGTCGCTCAACCCGCTGATATGCAGCGCGCCGATGATCTTGTCCGCCGTGAGGAAACCTCCTCCAGCGGCGCACCATACGTTAATGCCGCCCGAATCCACCACCAGGATCCAGGCGTCGAGTTCCCCCTCGATCGCGCGAACCAGGCGCCGCACAGTGAGTTCAAAGTTTCCGGTGACGAGCAAGGGCGAATCCCGACCGGGCTCCCCAACCGCATAGACACCGGGTTTTACATGCGGATACGGGGGGATGATCCGGAAAAAGGATGCCCATAGATCGATCAGAACGGTCCGTAGAGTTCGCTCACCGCTCAAATGACCGCGAAACATCTCCGGCTTGAGATCGGACTCATCCTGTTCCACGGGCGCAGCCAGGTAGAGGCGCAAGCTGCCTGCCAGCTCAGTAGAGAGCAGGTCCCAGTCGAAGCCAGAATTTGTTAAGACGCCCTCGAAGTCCACCAGGGGATGGGTTGTAGTGCGGGTGAGCAGCCATGTGAGGAGCTGCAGCGGAGCGCGCACGATTGTAAAAAGGAGCCGGGATCCCCCCGAAGTCGGTCTCACCTCATCGAGCACAGCGAGCTTCCCTGCGGGAGCGAGAAGCTTTCGCGTCGCCTTTAGAATGAAACGGCGCCCCCGTTCGGTCATCTCGCTAAGTGCCAGGCTGCTGACAATCAGATCGAACGATTGCGGTTCGAAAAGTTCATCGATCATGACCGCATCCATGCGCTGGAGATCGACGTGCTCGTCTACATCTTCCTTCTTGATTCGTTTAGAAGCTTCTGCGAGCATCCCGGGACTGATGTCGATCGCCGACACATTCGCTCCAGCCTTCGCCATCGCCACCGTCAGGGCACCGGTCCCGCAGCCAACCTCAAGAACTCGCATCCCTTCTTCAACGAGTTCTTCCACGATCAGACGCTGCATCGCTTCGAGACGGCCGAGCGTGAGCAGGTGGATGCCGCGGTCATAATCGGCTGGACGCCTTTCGAGCCACTTCATAAAGACCGTGGCCATCTAAAGCTCCCTTCCCATTATGCCCTGCAAGAAAATCCGCGTGGGCAGGTCGCCGATGCGATCCCAATCCAGAAGCTCAGGGTCAATAAACCACAGGAGCGCCATCCCTTCCAAGATACTGATGGCGGCTGTTGCAGCATCGTCTGGGTCGATGGGTATAAACTCGCCGGAGTCGATCCCTTGCTGGATGATTTGTGAGAGGATGGCCTGGTAGCGCCGATAATATCCGCGGATGGCATCTCGAACTTCTTCTTTGCGGGCTGCTAGCGAGAAGAACTCGTAGCCGAGCGACATGCGCTCTTCAAAACGCCTGATATCTTTGAAAGCTGCATCGAAGAAGACCTCCAACTGCTGCCTCGCATCTCCTTCGGTGGAGAACAGTTCCTCCTCTGCGTGCATCTCTCCAGCAAAGAAACGATCCATCAAGGCGAGGATAATTTCATCCTTGCTCTTGTAATACCAGTACAGCGCGCCTTTCGAGAGGCCGGATTCGGCGACGATGTCATCCATGCGCGCCTTATTAAACCCTCGCTGGGTGAAGACCTTCTCGGCGGCATCGAGTATCTGTTTTCGGCGTTCTTGTTTGAGATCGGTTTGCGAATCCATCCTAGACTGACCAGTCGGTCTGCTTTAATGTATACCGTTGCGCCCGCAGTGTCAAGCAGGATAAATCAGGTCTGTTATGCTATAATCCGCCGCATGTCTACAGAAGATAAAAACATCCAGCTTGAAAACCAAAAAGAAGTTGAGGACACGGGGACGATAAAATTTTCGCGCCGCTCGTTCTACATCGCCCTGCTGCCGGTAACTTTTGTTACCGGTTTAGCCGCCGGGTATCTGTTTTGGGGTCGCGACTCTGTCCCGCCAGCCAACCCAGCTGCTCCTGTAGCAGTCGTTGAAGAGACCACTCCTGAAGCACTCGAAGCACCAACGCGCTTTGAAATCAGCACGGACGACGATCCATCGCTCGGTCCGAAGGACGCGCCGATCACGATCGTCGAATTCAGCGATTTCCGCTGCCCTTATTGCGGCGTATTCCACCAGGAGACGTTTGGTGACCTTATGGCGCAGTACCCGGGCCAGATTCACTTTGTGTACCGCGACTTCCCTGTCGTCGGCGGCTTCGAAGCCGCGCTCGCGTCAGAATGCGCCAACGAACAGGGCGCTTACTGGGAGTTCCACGATCTGCTTTTCTCAGGTGAGTACGCGAATTTAAATACCAACGCGGTCGCAGCCTACGCCGAGCAGCTCGATCTTGACGTCGAAGATTTGCTAGCCTGTGTGGACGAGGAACGCTACGGCGAAGAAGTTGAGGCGGATGCTCGCTACGCTTCAGGTCTCGGAATCACCGGCACTCCGACTTTCTTTATTAATGGGATTCCGATGGTCGGGGCACAGCCGCTTGAGGCTTTTATCCAGATCATCGAGTACGAACTCGGGGAGTAATTCGCAGGTCTTCACTGCCCCTTTCTACCCACCATCAAATTTCGACAGAAATTCAAGCATTGTTCGGTTGAACTGCTCGACCGCGTCTAATGGTGTGGCATGGCCGGAATCGGGAATTACGACCAGATGTGCACCGGGGATGTTATCCGCCAGTTCCTTTTTTGCTTCCATCGATACGGTCTGATCAAGTTCCCCGGCGACGACAAGCGTCGGGGCGTTGATTTTATGTAGGCGATCGCGGATGTCGAAACGAGTGGCTGCCCATATCGCCCGCAAGTATGCGCCGCGCGGGTTCGCGGCGATACGCTCGGCTGCAGCCTGGCGCAGAAGCTCTTGATCCGGCTTGGGGAAAAGCCCCGCAGCAACCCACTGCCCCACTTGGTCCATCCGCCCCAGCGCCACAAACGCAATCCTTACGAGCTTCCGGAAAAACCCGCTTGAGCCCGAATGCAGCTTCGCAAACGTATTCACCATCGTCAGCGAGCGGACAGCTTCCGGGTAGTCAAGCGCCAACTGCATCGCCACCGCCCCGCCGAGCGAAAGCCCAACCACATGTGTCGGGCCAAGCCCTAACGTTCGAATCAGATCGGCAATATCCTCAGCGAAACAAGAAATGCGCGGCCAAGTTGGCCGTATTGAAGACTTTCCATGGCCGGGCAAATCCACGGTAAGCACTGCGTAATCTCCAACGACGACCGGCAGCTGCAGAATCCAATCTTCACCACAGGATCCGAGTCCATGAAGAAACATTATGGAAGCGAATTCTTCTTCCCGCGGACGATGGATCTCATAGAATATGCGGTCGTGTGGTCCTTGATGATGGGGCATAATCGAAATTCCTCCGTTGCTACCCTATTCACACGAACATAAAGACTCCTTCATTCTACAATAAATAGATCCTCGCGCTGCGTTTGAGTTGGTCCATCAACAGCACGATGCAGGTTATTCGAACAAGTCTCTGGAGACTGTGCTGGCGTACAGTTTTCATGTAAAGATTTGATTCCGCAGGTGTGGTCATGGAACAGGAGAACTCAATATAAATGAAGGCGTCATGCACACGACGAGCGCATCTCCAGCGAGTGGAATAAGCGTATCCTTTTCCCTTATTAGGGGTTATTCTATATGCAATAATGGACCATCCCGAGAATATGGCGCCCTACCCGGGATGGCAACTAACATCTAACAACCTTCAAGGAGAGAGAAATGTCATTTACTAGCTTTTTGTTCGCACTTTTTGTAGCAGCAGTGGTCTTGTTGATCGTTGATAAACTCAACGTCGGCCTCAAAGTCGGCGGCCTCGTCAATGCCATGGTCTCCGCGCTGGCAATTTCGGTGTCGGGATCCATTGTGATGTGGTTACTCGGTCTTTTCAGCTTCACAATTGGCGGCGGGTTTCTCGGTGCGATCGTATTCCTGATCGTCGCCGCCGTGGTTCTAATGCTCGCAGCAAAACTTATGCCGGGCCTCGAGGTAAGCGGGTTCGGCGGGGCAGCGATTTCCGCCATCGCCATTGGGGTTGTCTACTGGCTCTTGGAGTGGTTTGCAGGTCTGTTCGTCTAACTTCTGTGGGTCAGGCTTAGGCCGCGAGAGCGGGCGCCTGAGTCTGTCTAAACCTGACCCTCCCTGTTTGACCAAAACGGCTGCACTTCTTGTGCAGCCGTTTTTCATGACATCATCTGCCTGTTAACTACCTACCGGGAAACCCATTCGATTTACACCGAACTCAAGGATTCGATCAGGGACCCTGAATTTGCATCGACTCCATCATCTCATCTAGGTCAGTAAGCTGTGGAAAGAAGGTCAAAGGACTCTCAAGCGCCAACTGGCTTTCGACATCCAGGAGATAGGCCTCGTAGGTGTTAATAAATGCGTCGTACTCATCACCGATGAAGGTGTCGCCATCTGCAGGTAGACTCGGATGTGAAACTGGCAAGATCGCCGAGATCAGATACATACCATCGTTCGTTAGTCCTTGATACGCGTAGAAGAGATCGCTGTTATTAATCGGCCATGCAGCCTGCCCGTACTGGCTCACGAAGCGCACACCAGATCCGCCTTCAAACGTCAGATATTCCACCTGCACGGTGATCATCTGTGCGGCGTTGAAGATCGGCAGCACCAGGGGTACCTTTTCGGGATCCTCTGGTTTCAGCGCGAGGAAAGCTTCCAACTCTACTACCGTCTCCTCCGCAGGTGGGTTGACCTCAAGGAATTCCGCCACCGGGTAGATCGCTATATGTGCTTTGTGAAAGGTATCGGTGAGAGGGTAATCATAAAAGGTGAAATCGACATGCTCTGGAACCGCAAACCACGCCATCTCGAGTTCGGCTGGGAGAACGGATGGGACCGCGCCATAATCCTCACCCTCCGGGTAGGAGAAGCATATTGTATTGAAGCACACATCCGGGGCTGGAGCTTCGGTGGGTTCTGGTGTGGCCGCCGGTTCGAGCAGTTCTTGTTCGAGATCCTCTAGCTCAGAAAATTCAATCATTGCCGTTGCCAAGGCTTCAATTTCCGTGAAATCAACACCCTCCAGCATAGAATTCACCAGCGGAAAGGCGATGGCCAAGCCCACACAGAGCATGATCACTACAAAACCCGCACACCCCAATCCAATCCACAGACAGGTGCGGCCCGTACTTCTCCCCGATGTCCCTGCCGATTGAGCCGGGGTCTCGATAACTGCCGGGTCCGCTGCATCCTGTTCGACGGGTTGGACCTCCGGCGCCGCGTCGCGCACGGT
Organism: Anaerolineales bacterium; assembly: GCA_030668545.1. Classification (GTDB taxonomy): domain Bacteria; phylum Chloroflexota; class Anaerolineae; order Anaerolineales; family E44-bin32; genus E44-bin32. The sequence continues at coordinate 5,695 of DAOUTT010000122.1, forward strand.
CGCCTGAGCGGATTTCGGCGCGCCGCATTGCCCACAAAAACTGCTTTCTTCAGCGATATCTGCCCCACAACGTTCACATTGCATCGTATCCTCCGTCTATTTCACCGTATGACTTGACCGATTCCATAATAATAAAGCGTGACCAATCCCCCCTCGCCCGTGGGTTCAACATGTATTGTATGTTGATCAACTGGTAACCCAGACACTTCCATGTAGCAAATTTGATCGCCCCCAAGTCATTTTGAATCATCACTTGAGTAATCCCCAGGCCAAATCTCCAGAGCGGGTTCTTGTAATCACGGCCAATAATAACCTTCGAGAGCCGGGACGATATCCCTGCTTGGGAAGGGTTCCGTCACTAACTCGGTTCTTTTGCTTCCATCCACGTTGATTACCATGATCTTCCGCAATGTAGGAGCATCTTCCATCATTTGTGAGGCGATATATCCGATTTGGGTGCTGTCAGGAGACCACGAAAACTTGTATTCATCGTCGACGCTTTGTGTTAGATTCCTCAGTCCTGTTCCATCCGCGTTGACAATAAAAATATCCGAGGCGTAAAAACCGAGATACGGATCGGGTTCATCCCCTTTTCCAACGACCGCGATTTGGAGGCTATCCGGCGACCATTTCGAGAAAACACCACCACGATCAATATGCACGTTATTGCCACTCTTGAGGGATACGATATTCAATCCCGGGTTCACGCACTTCTCCCATGAGCCCTCCACCTCGTCTAACTCGAAAGTGAAGTAAAACAGTTTTGTGCCATCCGGTGATACAGAAAACATAAAGGTGCATTCACGCGTATCATCGATTTTACGAACGCTCCCGCCCTCGCGATTCATAGCGTAAATCCCATGGGTTCCATCTCGATCAGAGAGAAAGATGATTTGCTCACCATCCAGCGCCCACTCCGCCCGTTTATCTTCTCCGGGATGATTCGAGAGATTAATCAGCGCTCCATCTCCCTCGAGATCCAAACGATATATCTCCTGGTTCCCATCTCGACGGGATAAGAAAAG
>DAOUTT010000276.1 GCA_030668545.1 Anaerolineales bacterium
AGGATGCGGTCATTCATATCTTGTTTTTCTGGATGCAAAGCTGTCCCCATTGTCACGATGTGATCGAGGATGTCCTACCACCGTTGCAAGAGAACTACGGCGATCTCATGGAAATTCTGCTGATAGAGATCGTGACAGTAGAGGATGTGGATGAGTTCTATCAAATCGCCGCCGAATTAGGAATCCCGAAAGAGAGTACCGGGGTGCCGCTTCTTATCATTGGAAATGAGGTGCTGATTGGCTACAACGATATTCAGGCTCATCTTCCCCGCCTGATTCAAGAATATCTGGCGGAAGGTGGCATCGATCTCCCCCAGGTTCTGGGCCTGGATGCATTCCTCGAGAGGTTGTCAACCCAACGATTCGCGCTCTCTGGAGGGATCACAGCATCCACGACAGCGGCCGAGCTGCCCATAGCGCTATCAGCCGTGGATGGTGCGGGTCTCGCGGTCACAGCTTTGATAGGCATGGTGTTGGTTTTGATTTATGCCGGCGTTATTGTTATTGGGGCTTATCGCGGAGCAAAGACCGAAGCGGTTCCTCCATGGTTGGCATATGCGACGCCAATTCTGGCTCTTGTGGGAGTGTCTGTCGCCGGCTACCTCGCTTATATTGAAACGCAGATGATCCCTGCAGTTTGTGGACCTATTGGTGACTGTAACACTGTGCAAAGTAGTCCGTACGCCTGGGTGCTGGGGGTGATCCCGGTGGGATTGATGGGGGTTCTGGGCTATCTTGGCATCGCTGCAGCCTGGTTATGGGGTCGATTTCGAGACGATAGGCTGGCCACGCTTACGCCGCTCGTGATCTTCGGGATGACGCTCTTTGGCGTCTTGTTCTCGATCTATCTTACCTGTTTGGAGCTGTTCGTCATCCATGCGGTTTGCTCCTGGTGTCTGTCCTCCGCAGTCATCATCACCGTGCTGTTCTTATTGAGTCTGCGCCCTATCGTCCAGGCGCTTACGACTCATGAAGCTTAATCGCTCGTTTTAATAAGTAGAACCCGGGAGCTCTCCCCAATATTAAAAATTATTATTTTTTGGAGTCCCGGCTGCGTCAGTTATTTGACAGCCAGGGTACTCTCACTATCGCTCGCCAATCCCCTCCAGGTCCCTCTCGCTCGATCATAAAAATAATTACGCCAACTTATCTTTACCGAAACTTTATGATCACTTCAAAGTGTCTTCATCCTTGGACTGTAAGATTCTTCACTAGGTGCACCTGCATAAAAGCGGCAGCATCTTCTCGAACGAAAAAGATCATTCAAAACACGGAGGAATGTAGAAATGGATAGGAAGATTGGTTGGATAGTGGCGATCAGTGCTGTTGTCGTCGCAAGTTCGGCCCTGGTCTTGGTTGTCGTAGTCCTGGGAAGGATGTTCTGGCAAACAGAGAGCACCTGGATGAGTCAATGGATGCCTCACCGGGTTGTGGCCGGGGCGCCGCAGGAATTCAGCATGGGATTGGGAATGATGGACGGCGGCTATGAGACGAGGAGTTCTAGATGGGGGATGATGCAGGGCGGAGTTTTTGTTGACGCCAATGTCGAACCCCTCACCATGGAGGAGGCGGAATCTGCCCTCGAAGATTTCCTCACCGCATCCGCATATGACGATCTCGAAATCGGTGAAATCATGATCTTCGATAATCACGCCTACGCTCAATTCGTTGAGGTGAGCACCGGCATCGGCGCCATGGAGGTGCTCGTTGACCCCGTGTCGCTTGCGGTCACGCCTGAACACGGACCTAACATGATGTGGAACCAAAAGTACAGCACAATGGGAAGTCGCGGCATGATGGGGGGATCCTTGTCCAGTGTCGTTTCTGTGGAAATGCCGGTAAGCGAGGAAGAGGCGTCGAAACTCGCTCAGAGCTATCTGGATGAGACTTACTCTGGGTTGGTTGTCGATGAACACGCCGATGCTTTCTATGGGTATTACACACTTCACACACTTCAGGACGGTGAAACGGTCGGAATGTTGAGCGTGAACGGGTATACGGGTCAGGTATTTCTGCACACATGGCACGGCGATCTGCTCGAGATGCATGGCGAGTGAGTTAATGCACAATCTATAAGGTGGACCGGATAATTGAGTTCGGTCCACTTTTTATTGTGTACAATGGGTATGGATTCAACGCTCGATCTACATCGAATATTGACCTAGGAGCGAAGTGTGCCCGCCACCAAGATCTTAGTGATTGACGACGAACAGAGCATTCTAGATCTCGTCACCGCTTATCTCAGCAATGAGGGGTTTGAATCCCGCACCGCCATGGATGGCCCTTCCGGGCTCAAGGCGGCGCGGGTGTTTAAGCCAGACTTGATCGTCCTGGACATCATGCTTCCAGGGATGGATGGGATCGAGCTGCTTTCTCGGCTTCGACGCGAATCCGATGTGTATGTCATCATGCTGACCGCGAAGTCAGAGGAGACAGATAAGATCGTTGGACTTTCCGTGGGAGCAGATGATTACTTGACCAAACCTTTCAGCCCGCGTGAGCTGATGGCTCGGATCAAAGCTGCGCTGCGCCGAATGCGGACAGGAGACAGCCGGGTTGAGGGTTCTGTCCTTGCTTTCCAACACATCCGGATTGATACCGGCGGTCGAACCATCTTTGTTGACGAAAAATCGGTGGATCTCACCGCGATCGAATTCGACCTGCTCCGCACCCTCGCCGAGCATCCCGGCATTGTGCTCAGCCGCGAGCAGTTGCTCGAAAAAGTCTGGGGTTTTGACTACTTTGGGGAGATCCGAGTGGTTGACGTCCACATAGGGCACATCCGGCAGAAACTGGGCGATGATCGATTCATTACCACGGTGAGGGGAGTGGGTTATCGTTTCAAGGATGAGGTGTTGTAACGATGATGAAAGCCATCCGCCGCCACTTAGGATGGAAGATCTTCCTTTCCTACCTGATCGTTCTCCTGGTGGGGTTCATTGTCTTGGCTACAGCTACGGAGTTTACGGCGCCCACTGCTTTTGATCACCACCTAGCGGCGATGAACGATATGATGATGGGGGACACCTCTATGATGGGCGCGGAGACGGACCTGGAGCTGGATCTCTTCACTAATTTCCGCAACGCTCTCAATGAAGCGCTCGGGTTTGCACTGGCAGCCGCCTTTACGGCTGCTGTCGTCGTTAGCCTGATTGTCAGCCGCCAGGTCGTTGCCCCCATTCGTCAGATGATGTTTGTCAGCCAGAGAATCGCTGATGGTCACTACGACGAGCGAGTTGATGTGCCCGGAGATATCGCCGGGGATGGAGTAGATGAGTTAGCTCAATTGGCGTTGAGCTTCAATCAGATGGCTGCTAAGCTCGAATACACAGAAGAAATGCGGCGGCAGCTGATAGGCGATGTCGCTCATGAACTGCGAACGCCGCTGACCACGATCAAGGGTTCGATGGAAGGCTTGATGGACGGTGTGTTAACCGCCGATGTCCATACGTTTCAACAGATCCACCGTGAGACTGACCGCTTGCAGCGCCTGATTGACGATCTGCAGGAACTCAGCAGAGTCGAAGCCGGTGCATATACGATGAATCTCCTCCTTCAGGAGGTTCAAGACCTGGTCGAGATCACAAAGACAACCCTGATCCGTCAGTTCGAGGAGAAAGGGGTAGCACTAAACATAGAACTAGATCCAGGGCTTCCGATGGTAAATGCAGATGAAGA
>DAOUTT010000215.1 GCA_030668545.1 Anaerolineales bacterium
AGCCGCGTTGATCTTGAGTTTATTGCGGATGATTCCAGCATCCGCCAGCAATCGCGCCTGATCCCGATCGTTGTACTTGGCAATACGTTCGGGGTCGAAGCCGTGGAAGGCGCTGCGGAAGTTCTCCCGCTTGTGAAGGATAGTGCGCCAGGAGAGACCAGCCTGGAAGCTATCGAGGAGGAGATGCTCAAACAGAAGGCGGTCATCATGCACAGGGACGCCCCACTCTTCATCATGGTATTTCTCCATAAGCGGGTCACCCGTTCCAAAGCAACGTTGAATATCTTCCATTGAATAGCTTTCCTCCGCTAGTTCGATTAGATATTAAACTCGCTCTGACAATTCTTGTTGCAGCTTCCGGTAACTAGGTCAATCCTTTGCGACTTGCTGAGTTGCCATCACCGCCCGTGCCTGCACCTCCTGTTTCTTGTAGGCGATGATCTTTAGTAAATCATTGAGCCATTTCGTCCCGCCAGTAACGAACAGCGCCGTCAGGAGGACATCCAGCCAGGGCATACTCGTGACCCCAAACGGGCGCAAGATGCGCAGACCGAGCCCCAGCGTCAGGAGCAAGCCGACAACCAGGGCAACGGCGCTCAGAATCCACTCCTTGTGCGGCTTGATCACCTTATCCAAGATTGGATCAAGCAATTCAATCAACTGCTGCAGGGCGAAGCTCACGATGAAGACTGGGCCTAGAGATTCAACGAGCGGGTTCATCAGATTGCCACCTTTCTCTTCAAGGGATGAAGTGGAGATAATCCCAAGCCGATTACGCACTTCAGAAGAAAGTCTCCATGAATACAACCTTAGTGTACAAGATTCTTAAGCTCTGGTCTCATGTTTTTTAGATTCTCCTCCATTCATTGTGAAACGGTGACATACCCTTGCAACCCTCCATTGTAGAATCTAGTGTTTGTTGGAACCAGTTTTTCAGCCGTCATACTCCTGCTGAGATCAATGTGAGGAGTCAGGAATCTCTGCTCCGGTTGCAGGCGCAGCGTGCGCCTTGATGTCTACGCGTTTGAACGAATAGATTGGCTATTGCCGAGGTGAGGGTTCGCTTTTTCTTCTTTCCCCCTATTGTCATCCCGAGCTCGTCGAGGGACCACTCCCCTCGCGATCGCGCAGCATCTTGTAAGGAAGCACTCATGGCTCCTACGGAGTGTTGCGCGAAGCGCAGCGTGGAGCACCTCCCCCGGATCAAACATCAAATTCTCAGCTCAAACCAACCATGCAGATCCGAATATGCAGATATATCTTTATCTCGGACTCTTTATCCCATTGAAACGCAATTCCTAGCGGATTGGACAGAACCCGGCCCTGGAACTCGGGCGTATATGGATTGCAGTACTAGCCATTCGGAAGGGGGTGCGGGGGACGATGAAATGGTCCCCTGCAGCCCCCTTGGGGGGCGAACGGGGGGGAAAGAAAAATTGCAGCAACTACTCGGCACCAACATCATCGCTGGCGTTGTGAATAATTCGGCTTGGCGTTTCAAAGGAACTTCTATAAGGAACACATAGCGGCGCTCCTGGGATGTACTTCGTGGTTCTTCCCACGCTGGTTCGGGGTTGTTGTTTTTATGTGGAGTGCGGAAGCTCTGCTTCCGGTCGCGGGCGCAGCCTGCGCCTTGATGTATGTAGGTACATCATGGTGGAGTTGAGTATTTAAGACTTGATGACAACAGACGAAAAGGGATCGGCGGAGATGGTTCCTAAGAAATAAGAAGAAAAACGTTTTAGCTTTTCAACCGAATCACCGTCACGCCCTCGCCTCCTTCCTTCGCGCTGCCGGGCTCGAAGGAGGCCACATAGCGATTGTCCTGAAGAGATTCTCGAATTGCCTGGCGCAGCTTTCCGGTGCCCTTACCATGGACAACGCGAATAAAAGGCAAGCCAGCCAGATACGCGGCATCGAGGCGCTGCTCCAGCACCTCGAGGGCTTCTTCGACGTTTAGTCCTCGTAAGTGGAGTTCCAGCGGGGGAGCAGCGGTTGGCACAGCGGTCGTTCGAGTGGCTTCCATACGCTGTTTTATTTCCTTCTTTTCCAGTCCCGATTCGTCATGAAGGGAGAGTTCATTGAGCCCGGCGCGCACCCGCAGCCGCCCAATCTGCACTTCCGCCTTTGAGTTTCCAAGATCCGTTACGACCCCTTCGGCGTCAAGCGTCCTCAAATAGACGCGATCGCCAAGTCGGATAGGGCGATGCGGGGCTTCATGGTCCGGTTCGGGTTGAAAGACCGATTCCTCGAGATCCTCCACCAGCGTTTCAAGATCCTCCGCGACCGAATCGAGTTCCTCTAACGATTGGCCGGCGCCTTCCAGACGGCGCCGAAGAAGTGTCATTTCCTCACGGACGACGTCGAGTTCCTCCAGTGCATCCTCGCGCGCCTGCTGCATGAGTTCCTGGCGCTCTGCCTCAATATCATCTAATTGCCGTCGCAGCTCAACCTGCAGCTGTTTTCCCTTCTCCCGCTCTTCCTCCGCTTCTATTCGAACCGCGCGCGCCAAATCACGTTCTTTGTGGATCTCATCCAGAAGCGCATCGGCGGTCAGCTCTTCAGGGGAAACCATCGAGCGCGCATCCGTAACGATTTTCTCATCAAGACCCAATCTGCTGGCGATCGCCAGCGCGTTCGACCGCCCAGGAAGACCGATTGTCAAGTGGTACGTGGGCTGAAGGCTTTCGATATCGAACTCCACGCTCGCGTTGCGTACGGCAGTGGTGCCGTGTGCAAAAATCTTCAGCGTCGAGAAATGTGTTGCTACGATAGTCGTTACCCTGCGATCGAGGAATTCTTGGAGAAGGGCTTGCGCAAGAGCAGCGCCCTCCTGTGGATCGGTTCCGGCGCCAAGCTCATCGAGCACAACGAGCGATCTATCCCCAGCCTTCGCCAGGATGCGGATGATGTTGGAAATATGCGCCGAGAAAGTTGATAGAGATTGCTCAATCGACTGCTCATCTCCGATATCGGCGTAAATCGCGTCGAAAAGCGAGAGTTCCGAGCCGGAGGCAGCCGGAATATGCAGCCCGCACTCCGCCATCAACACCAGCAACCCGGCTGTCTTGAGTGTAACCGTCTTCCCACCCGTGTTGGGTCCAGTTATTACAAGTATGTACGTGTCCGGGTCCAGGATCAAATCAATGGGGACGACACTCTCGGGATCCAGAAACGGGTGACGCGCTTGAATGAGTTTCAATGTCGAGCCAGGATGTTTTCCGCCCGAACGAGGGTCAAAACGGCGCAGGATAGGCTCGTTAGCCCGCAATGTCTCGGCATAGCGCGCCTTGGCAAAGGCTAGATCCATTCGCGCAAGCGCTTCGACCGTATTGCGGATGCTTTCAGATTGCTCGCCCACGAGGCTCGATAGCTCGGCCAGGATGCGCCGAATCTCATCCCGTTCCGCGAGCTCGAGTTCGCGAACCTTGTTGTTGAATTCCACCACCTGCAGCGGTTCCACAAAGAGGGTAGCCCCTGAGGCGGACTGATCGTGGACCACACATTTCAAACGCCCTTGAAACTCTGCCCGCAGCGGGATGACAAAGCGCCCATCGCGTTGGGTGATGATCGGCTCCTGGAGTATGGGGACAATTTTGGGATTGCTGATCAAGCGTTGCAGTTTAGATGTCAATCGGTCATGCGCATGGCGCAAATCACGCCGGATCGCGCCAAGCGATTCCGACGCGCCATCAACCACATCTCCATGTTCGTCGAGCACTTTCGAAATGCGATCGATTAACCCCGGGGCAGGTTGAAAATCGAGCGCAATGCGGCACAGTTCAGGATACGAATCCTCCTCCTTTTCGAAGTGCCTGCCCATCGTCCTCGCCGCGATCAAAGTGCTTTTTACATCGAGCAACTCCGAAGCATCAAGGACAGAGCCCCGTGAAGCTGCTTCAGCCAAGGAGCGAACGTCATGCGCACCGCCTATAGTGAGATCTATCTTGACGCTCAACAGCAAACGAGCTTCCGTCGTCTCTGCTAGACGGCTTGACACTTGCTCGATGTCGTCGCTTGGGATAAGCGATCTAGCGAGCTCTTTTGATGCGGAAAACGCGGCGCGGTTGGCGAGTTGATCAAGAACGGCCGATAACTCAAGTGTTTGCAGGTCTTTGGTATCCATCGCCGGCAGTGTAACACGATTTTATCTGGAATCTCGCCAGGAACCAGCTCAAGAGAGCATGTGGGCAATAAGCCCATTGTGATCCCCATTCGCAACTTCTTTCATAGCTAATATTAAATTCAGGAATATAATGTGAGAAGCATTGTGCCTTTTTATATGCGCCACAGACAATTCATACGCTAATCAGTAGTGCTTTGAGAGACGCATCGATGTCCGATTCATCAACCTCTCCACCCAAGCAAGATCCTTCGTTGCAGCCTCTACTGCGCAGCATCCTGCTGGAGATTGCAATCTATGTTCCTATTGTTGCTACCTATTTCTGGTTGATTCTGCGCTTCGCAAGCGATAAATTTGCCTCGCTCTATCAGGATTCCTTGGCTCTCTATGCCATCG
>DAOUTT010000084.1 GCA_030668545.1 Anaerolineales bacterium
CGCGGCTTCGGCGATGATGAGCGGATTGATGCCACCAAAGGCGACCGGCGTCCAGATCCCGTAATCTACGGTCAGCCCTGAACGGATCTCCACATTTTCAAGACCACCGGAGTCGAACCACATGGCTATCTGCCCGCATCCGAAGAGCACAAAGAAGATTAATAACGCCCACAGCAGCCAGAACAGAGGCTGCCGGCGGTCGCCTGCATCCTCTTTATCAGCTCCCATGAGCGTTCTGCGATCGATATCGTCGATCATCGTTCCTTCCCGAGCGGCTATTCGCCCTTCGCCGCATCTTCATTCTTCGGATCTTCTTCAACCACGGCTTCAGCGGGTTCTGCCGCCTTGATTTCACCCTCAGTATCCTCGGTTCCTGAGCTTTTTGAAATAGTCAATTCGCTCCATTGCGGCGCAAATCCACTGATACGGACCCCTGGTCCGCCGACCTTTATCTTAAGATCTCTGAAGAGTTCCCGCAGAGCTTTTAGCCTAGTAGAGACAGCCTCATCCACAGGCTGATGCATAAGCCATTCCAGGCTGCCCTCGATTTCCTTCCATGGGAGATCGAGGATGGGCTGTTCTTCTTGCTTCCCCAATTCTTTTATAACCACAACTTTTCGCTCCGCAGTTGTGGTTTTTGGAATAGGCCGCATGATGAGTTCGAGAGAAGTGCCACCCAGATCAATCTCCCACTCGGACGAAGCCCATTCCTCGTGCAGTGTTTCGAGGTATTTATGGATTGGGTGATCTGGATCGGAACGGTCCTTCGCCAGCCAGATATCGGCGGTTGGGTTGCTTGTCACTACCCGCCCACCTGGCTCCACAACCAGCACCCCGTCCGGCAGGCTTGCAAGTAAATCGAGCAATTCCCGACGCCTTCGCTGTAGCTGTTGAACTCTATCGGTGACTTCTTCCTCCAGCATGTCACCCCGCCGCTGCTGGATCTTCGCCAGACGCTCATTATCCAAAAGCGCCTGCCGGAATTGCAAAGCGCGGGCGACGACATTATCGAAGACGCTGTAATGATCAAAGGGTTTCACGAGGTATGCGAAAGCGCCGTTATTCAATGCCTCCACCGCGTTTTCAAGCGTAGCCCCGGCGGTGACAATAATCACCTGAGTTTGCGGATCGCCTTCTTTCGCCTGCTGCAGCAACTCCAATCCGGTGACCCCCGGCATGTAGATATCGCTCACGACCAGGTCAAAGCTTGTATTCTCTAGTTTCTCAAGCGCCGCACGCCCGTCTGAAGCTTGATGAATCTCAAGGCCCTGTTTCTCGAGTCTGCGGACCATTAATTGCAGCATCGCCACATCGTCATCAGCGACTAAAACAACTGGGTTAGCCATTCTTCACATCTTTCCTTCTCTACAGCTTTTTCCTAATCCTACAAACGTTGCAAGATATTCACCAAGTCGTCAGGCCAGCTCCCGTTCCCCCTCGGCAATGGGCAAGGAGATCGCGATTGTGCTCCCTACAGCGCCCTGCCCCCTAACCCAAACCTGGCCTCCCATTCGATTAACAATTGCTTTGACCATCTCTAATCCAAAGCCCTCGAGCTCGGGCAGGTATTCCGTCCCCTCGAATTCATTTTCTTCCACGCTGCCTGACTTCCGCTTCTGCAATCCATCATCCGTTACTTCAATCCAGACAAGCTCTTGATGCCTCTTCCCAGAAACTCTTACGGATCCGCCGCGTGAGCTTCGAGCGGCTGCCCGGTTGATGAGACCCTGCAGAATCCTCTCGAAAACACTTTTCTCTACACGGATTTCAGGAAGATCATCCTCGATCTCGAGCACCAAGTGTATACCGCGCTCTTTGTTCAAATCGTCAAAACGTTTTTGGAGATCTTTGTTCGCAACCTCCGCAAGTGCAACCTCGCCCGTCTGGTATCCAATCCCTGCTTCCACACGGACCAAGGAGATTAATTCATCCATCCAATTTTGAATATTGCCTAGAAGCTTCGCGAGCTGATAGATCGTTGCCGACCGGTCTTCATCAGAGATTTCCGACGTATCTCCCAACTCTGCTAATCGTGACACGGCTTGAGCTAAAGGCAGACGGATTTTTCCAGCCGCTTCTGTTAACATCCGCATCTTTAATTCATCGAGGTTCTTCAAGTGCGTAATATCTCGGCAGATCATGACCCAACCCCGTCCGCCATCGCCTCCTTCAACGATCGAAGCAAGACTTACAAGCTGCAGCGCATCATCCGGCCAGTTTAACTCAGCAACCGTCGGCTCTGAATCGCCAATCGTCTGCCATCCATCCAGCAAATCCACCAACGCCATCGGCAAGACCTCATGAGCGTTCGAGCCTATCAGATCTGATCTACCAAACAAATGTGCTGCGGACGGGTTGGCAACGGAGATCGTACCGGTTTGATCGACGGAGATAATGGCATCACCGCTATGAGTCATCAACGCCTGCAGGCGTGAGGCCTCGGCCGTCAGTTGATCGTTCAGGCGATCACGATCGAACAGAAGATTCCGATGTTGTGCAGCTCGACCTACCGCTAAGGATAGTTCCCCAATCGTCTCCAGAGGTTTAAGCAGGTAATCGAAGGCGCCATCTTCCCGCATCGCCGAAACAGCGTTTTCAACCTGGCCTGAGGCGGTAATGACAATAACTTCAAGCCAGGGATCCAATTTTTTCGCCTGGCGCAGTAGATCCAGCCCTGACACTTTTGGCATCATCAAATCGGTCACGAGGACTTCGAAAGTATCCTCCTGCAGACGCGCAAGAGCTTGCTTCCCATCACTCGCTTTTTCGACTTCGAAGCCTTTTCGCTCCAGATGGCCAGCCATCAGGGTGCGATAGGCTTCCTCGTCATCGACGACTAGAACTCGCGACATTCTTCTCAACTTCCATGGGTTGTTCATCTGAGCTATCGGCTTGTAACGGTAGGGAAACGATGAAGGTTGTTCCGATGCCAACATCACTCGCTACTTCGATGCGACCTCTGTGGCGCGAAACGATGCCGTAGCTCACGGAGAGGCCTAAACCTGTTCCCTCTCCCTCGGGTTTCGTGGTAAAGAAGGGATCGAAAATTCTAACAACATTCTCTTCAGGAATCCCAACCCCGCTATCGCGCATCGTTATGACAAGGTTGTCATCATCTTCTTTCAATGACACGTCGAGCGTGCCCCCATCAGGCATCGCTTGCACGGCATTCGTCACGAGGTTGATAAGCACCTGTTCGATTTGCTGCGGGTCATAAGTCGCCATGACTGAGGTAGGAGGCAGGTCTGGTACGAGCGTGACATTTCCTTTACGCACGAGATATTCGGTAAGGCGGAAAACCGACTCCAACGTAGCGCGCATATCACGAGTCTGCATTTCAGGCGTAGATTGCCGGGCGAACTTGAGCAAGTCGGTAACGATCGTATTCGCCTTGGAGGCGCTGTCACGGATCGTCTCTAGACCATCTACAGCAAACTCATCCAGGTCACCTTCTTCGGACAACTCTTCGGCTAAGCCTTTAATAACTGCCAGCGGGTTCTTGACGTCATGAACAATGCCCGCTGTCAACTGCCCGACGGAAGCGAGCTTCTCAGACTGGATCAGCTGCGCCTGCGTCGCCTGCAGTCGGGCGTTCATCTCCTCCAACTCCTTCGCCCTCTGAATGGCTTCTTTATAGAGGCGTGCAGCTTCCTCGGTACGCTCCCGCAAACGCAGAGTCATGATGTCGAAGGCATTCGCCAATTCGCCAATCTCATCGCTCCGCTCTAAACCACTGCTGCGCTCTAGATCCCCCCCCGCGACAGCTTGTGACATTGAGCGCAGTTGGAGGATTGGACGAGCGACATGCTGTGCGAGCAGATAGCCAAGCAGGATTACCGCTCCAGTGCCGAACGTGAAGATTAAGCTGAAGGTATTGCGGTTGGTTGTCAGTGCGGTGGCGATATACTCGCTGGATGACACTACTCCGATGAAACCAGCTTCTGCGTCGCGGATTATCAGAGGGGTGTAGAGGACTTCATAATCACGCCCGTATAGTTCCATCTCGCGATTTAAGGATGTCAAACCCGCATCTCTGAGCGACTCCCCATCAATCTCGAGGATGCCGTAACCTCCTTCCGGTTCAGCCAGCGTAGTCGTAACCAGCGAGCCTTCCGGATTCAGGATGAGAATATCGGCAAGAGCCTGCAGTTTTAATTCATCCAGGAGGGTATCAATTTTTGACCCAATCAAAAGGGCACCGACGATTTTTTCATCAGCATCCCTTACCGGCGCAATGGTGAAAATGAACTTCCCCATCTGAGTATCCAGGATACCTGCGTACTTATCCCCGACCTCATCAAACTGACCAGAAAGGGCACTTTGAACCCATCCGAAGGTTGAATAATCATCCCCCGTAAAGAATTCTGTGCCTCCAGCCTCAGGATCATAGGTTAAGGTGATGATCCCCTTCCCCTGATCATCAATAGCGGCGATCATCTCAATATTGTTATTTATTGCAATCCCCTCAAATGTCGCTTGGAGACTCTCGCGATTCCCGGCCTCGATCGCACCCGATACACCTTCCATAAAAGTGAGCAGGCGCAGATCCTCCAGGTGCTTTTTCTCCATGCGAACAACGCCGTCAGCCGTCACTCGGCTGGCTTCAACCAATTGATTTCCAAAACGTTCTTCAAAAGAACCCGAAACAAGGCGAGTGATAATATATATGCCAACCATTGCAACGACGAGAGTTAACAAGGCATAGGGAACGATAAGCTTTGTGCGCAGACTCGAGAAGATAGGGATGCGGGCAATAACGCTCTCAACGAAGTTGTTCATCCGTTTGAGGACGTCCTTTGGGGTTTTCTCTCTAAACCAGGCTTTAATATCCATAAGCATTCTAGCGATCAGGTCCAACTCTCGTTCTAATTGCTACACGGACACAGCACTCATTCCACAGGACCTTGAGCCTCAGCCGCGAGAACATGGAGCCTCTCGCCATCAGAGCGCTTGGCGAGATACATCGCCTCATCGACTGCATGGACGAAGTCTTTCGATGTTTCAAATCCTGAGTGCCACTGCACGACTCCCATACTTACGGAGAGCTTCCCTGACTCAAACTCTACAGCCAATATAGCCTCACGAATGCGTTTCGCGACCGCAGCCGCTTCCTCGCGGTCCGCCTCCGGGAGGAGAACAACGAACTCATCACCTCCAAATCGCGTACCCAGGTCAACTTTTCGAATCGAACGCTGGATAGACCTCGCCACAAGCTTCAGCGCTTCATCCCCGGCTGCGTGCCCAGAAGTGTCATTGATGACCTTGAGTTTATCCATATCGATCATGATGATGGACAGCGGCCGGCTGTATCGTTTCGCTCGTTCGACTTCCGTTTCCAGACTATCCTGCAGTTTATGGCGATTGTATAAACCAGTGAGAGAATCGGTCACCGCCAGACGCTGGATTTCCTCGAAGAGGCGCTTGTTTTCCTTGACCAGATATCTGCGCTCCAGCGCACGAGATAAGGCGAGTTCAAAACTGGTCATCGACTCCAGTGGTTTGGTGAGGTAGTCGTATACACCTGCCCGCAGCGCCTCTACAGCAGTCTCGACGGACGCACTCCCCGTGAGAATGAGCGCTTGAATATCCGGGTCGATCTTTCGGGCTGCATCGATCACTTCCAGGCCGGTATGCTCAGGCATGTACAAATCGAGTACCAGCGCGTCGAATTCACGTTCGTTCACGGCATCGATCGCCTCTTGACCATTCGCTACCTGGTGGACATCGAGACCCATGCGGGAAGCACGACGAGAGAGGAGCTGCCGATAATCCGGATCATCCTCGGCGATTAATATCGTTCCAACCTGCATGCTGCCTTTCTTTGTATCTTCAGTCAAGGCATATCCTCCATGTGGACTTCTCTAAACGGAAAGTCTATTGCCACATGCGACACAAACCTAGTTTTTCACCCACATCTTACCTGAATTAGCCGGTTAAAAACCTTGCAACCGACCTACATCTAAACAGCAGTTCTTCGAGAAGGACAAATCAAGCTAAACGCCAATTTTTGCTGAAATTCCCTCGCGTAAATCGTGAAAACGCTTAAATACAAATTAAGCCAACCTCCGTCCTGGAAAAAACCGAGGTTGCCCCCCGCTCCGATACCATCTACCGGACTGATTTCATACATTGTGTACTATGAGGATTTTATGTCATGTTGAATTGCAAAGCAAGTATGGTTATACGAAATTAGAACCCCGCAGTGATGCGGGGTTCTGTATGGGCAGTGCGTTTCTGATGTTTAGCCGAATGGCGGCGGTGTATCTGTAACTGTCGGCGTAGGCGTGACCGTCGGCGTGTTTGTAGATGGCGGCGGCGTAAATGTTTTTGTGGCTGGTGGAGTAGCCGTCCAGACAGGCGTCTGCGTGGGCGTTGGCGGAGGTGGCGACCAGTAACTGCCCTCGATCTGGCAAGTGCCCCAGCCCGGGAACAGGAAGGTTAATGTACCCTTGTACATTCCTTCGAAGGGTTGTCCATTCAGGTTGAAGTACGACTCCCACCAGCGATCCGCACCGGTTGAGAGAGCGATCGAAGGTGCCGCTGCAGAGACAGGAGAACTGCTCGAAGATCCGCCGTAGGTGGTGCCCTGGAACTTGAAGTTGTTGAAGATCATCGGCGGCGCATAAGTTGTGTTCCATTCCAGAGTCGAACTCGTCAGATACGCCGTCTGTGGATTGTGATTGATCAGGCGGATGCCGAATAAATTGTTCTTCAATTCAGTGCCGATGTTCTGGATCAGGTGGCAGTTCGGCGTCGGTGTAGGCGTGATCGTTGGCGTATTCGTCACCGTCGGGGTGTTAGTCGGCGTATTAGTGATCGTCGGTGTGAGCGTAATCGTCGATGTGGGTGTGATCGTCGGCGTAAGTGTGGCCGTCCCCGTCGGCGTTGGAGAGGGCGTCGGCGTGGTGGTTGGGAAGGTGATCGGCGCAGCCCCGCTTGAAAGATTGCAGGCCGGGTCGCTGAACTGGACCGTAAATCCAAAGTGGCTTGAATTGAGATTTAGCGGTGCAGAGGATAAGTAGCCCTCAAAGCCGCCGTTGAAATCCATATAGATGTAGGTCGAGTTCTCCCCCGATGCCACTGGTTTCGGCAAGCCTGTATTTGCCGATGTTGAAGACGAGTAATCATTCCCATTATTGACTTTTGAGGTATACCAATACAACCAATCGATATATTCATTCCAACCATATTGATTTGAAGCCTGCTCGACTGGATTCCAATTGACCGTCACGCCCACGACCTCTAGCCCTGGATAGCTGGTGTTGTTAATCCATTGGGCAACACGAGCGCTGCTGAAGAAGCGAAACTGGCCGAAGCTCACGCCCTCGCAAGAAGGCGTCGGTGTTAAGGTTGGAGTCGGTGTCGGTGGAACGCCGACGGCGAATAGCACCTCCGCATAATTGCTCCAAACCCCCTCATCGTCAAGCGCCCTTGCCGAGAGTTTATGTTGACCCGACTCTAGCGGTTGCCCGTTGGGCCATTTAGCGCTTACCACAGGGTGACCATTACAGGGAGAAGTACCACCAAATGCACAGTAATCCGTGGTGTAATCCACCGAGGTGTAACGCCAAGCCCAGCCTGAGCCGTCCCACCAGAAGAACTGGAATTCTACCTGCATAATGCCATCGCCATCGGGGCCAACCCCGGCGCAGGTCGCTGGATCAGAATTATCCGGATCATAGGCCTGTGCATAAGCGGGGATCTTTGAGCCCGGACCGTCAATCATAACGCCTGGCGAAGGACTCAATAATGTGATCAACGGTGGTACCTTGCAGGGGGTCTCCGTTGGCGTCGGTGTATCCGTTGGAGCAGGAGTCGTTGTTGCTGTTGGCGTATCTGTCGGAGTGGCTGTATTTGTAGCGGTGAAAGTCGGTAGGACCATCGTCGGCGGCAGACCAACGACACGGGCAACACGGTAATATTCAACGATGGCTTCGCGCTTAGCCGTAAGCCGAATTTGTGGCATCC
>DAOUTT010000339.1 GCA_030668545.1 Anaerolineales bacterium
GCGGTGTTCATGTCATGGCGATCGAGTGGGAGGAAGCGGTCAAGCCCATTGTTGAGGGCGCGGGATTAATGCCTAGACCGGAAGTTACAACGCTGCCTGCCGCCAGCACCGAGACTGGGGAGTAACGAGGCGCCTATGGAGACACAACTCAGCACAGATCTCGCCCGGCGAATTCAAAAGGCCACTGGGGAGAACGTCTTCCTCTGCTATCACTGTGTGAAGTGTACTTCCGGCTGCCCGCTTGTCGAACACTTCGATCTCGCACCTAACCAGATCATGCGCGCCGCCCAGCTGGGCATGGAAGACACCATCTTCGATAGCAAAACACCGTGGCTCTGCGCTTCCTGCCAGACCTGCACGACACGCTGTCCACAGGGGATCGATATTGCCAAGGTTATGGATTTCATCGTCAGCGAAGCCCTGGCTACAGGCGTAAAGCCCAAGGTCCCAGAAATTGCTTTGTTTCAAAAAGTCTTCTTGCGTGACGTGGATATCCTTGGCCGTGCCTATGAACTGGGGCTGACACTCGAGATGAATATGAGGACCAAGCAGCCGTTCAAAGACGTCGGCTTCGGCTTGAATATGATCAAACACCGCAAGATCAACTTCCTGCCGAAGATTGTGAGAAAACGAAAGCGGAAGGCGCCTCTCGCTCCGGCTTCCAGACCTTCAAACGAAGTCGGTTATTACCCGGGCTGCTCACTTCACGCAATGGCCAAGGAATTCGATGATTCCACTCGATCCGTGCTGGAGAAGTTAGGACTCAAGCCCGTCGAACCCGAGGGATGGGTATGCTGCGGATCGACTCCAGCCCACCGAGTCGATCATAAACTGGCTACTCGCCTTCCGCTCGAGAGCTTGGTCTTGATCGAACAGGATGGGTTGAAAGATGTTACCCTGCCATGCGCCGCATGTTTCAACCGCTTTAAAGCAGCCGCGCGCGATTTAAGACTCGATCCGGATCTAAAAAGCGAGCTCGACAACGAACTCGGCTACGTTTACCAAGATAGCGTCGCCATCCACTCAGTCCTCGATCTCATCGATGAACGCATTGGCAGCGAAGGCGTCGCCGCACAGGTCAAGCGCCCGCTCGAAGGACTTAGCGTTGCTTGCTACTACGGTTGTCTGCTCACGCGCCCTCCAGAGGTGACCGAATCGAAGGACCCTGAATACCCGATGGCAATGGATCGTCTGATAAAGGCTCTGGGCGCGACGGTTGTGGATTGGGATAGCAAAGTCTCTTGCTGCGGGGCTTCATTGTCACTGACGCACACGGATATCGTGCTTGAGATGAGCGGCAATATACTTTCAAATGCGCGGGCGCGGGGTGCGGATGTTCTCGCCATCGCCTGCCCGCTCTGCCATATCAACCTCGATGGTCGTCAAACGCAAATGGATGTCGATGAGAACATGCCCGCTCTTTACTTTACACAACTCATGGCAATAGCTTTCGACATGCCACGGGATGCCGCTCTTGAACGCAATATGATTGACCCCCGTCCATTATTGAGGGAGAAAGGGCTTCTCGACAATAAGCGTTAGAACAAGCAGAATCCCTTCGAAAACGTGCATGGCCACACAGGAGTTTTCGTTGACGACCGCGCCTCGACCGCGCGGTCAATTATGAACGAACACCATCAGCTTTGCAGACTCCAGGTTGATAATCAGCCCTGAGACAAGAGAGAGGTGACTCAGATGAAGATCGCCATAACGGGTAAGGGTGGAGTAGGAAAAACAACTTTAACCAGCCTGCTCGCGTATACATACGCTGACCTGGAATACCAGGTGCTGGCCGTCGATGCCGATCCCTCGCCATGCCTCGGTGCGGCGTTGGGATTCCCAAATGACTTACTCGCAGGGTTAACGCCGATTGCCCGTATGGATGAGTTGATCTATGAACGGACCGGCGCTCAGCCGGGAACGACCGGCGGTTTCTTCAAATTAAATCCACGCGTCGACGACCTACCCGACCGCTTCTCAGCCGTCCAGGGCAACATCCGCCTGTTGGAATTAGGGGCGGTCGAGATGGGTGGTTCAGGCTGTATCTGTCCCGAAAGCACGATGCTGCGTTCACTGATCACGCACATTCTCTTGCGTATGGATGAGGTCGTGCTCATGGATATGTATGCCGGTGTCGAACATCTCGGTCGAGCTACAGCCGACGCCGTCGATGCTATGATCATCGTCGTCGAGCCCACGGCACGCAGCATTGGGACCGCAACCCAGATTAAATCTCTTGCCGAGGACTTAAAACTCGCCAAGCTTTACTTAGTGGGGAGCAAGCTGCGCAACGAGGATGATCGTGCTTTTATCATGTCTCGTTCTCCCGGGCTCCCTATCCTTGGTTATCTCTTTAATGATGAGCGCGTGATCGAGGCTGACCGGAAAGGCGTCGCGGTTTACAACGAATCACCGGATTTGGCTGAGGAAACCCGAAACATCGTTAATAGCCTTCAATCTGTCTAAGGTTATACTTCAGGGAGGGCTTGCTCACTCATTCATTTTTTAACTTCATGGTACTGTGTGAGCTGACCATATCCACTTTTCCCCTGGTTCGTGAATACAACTCCTCTTTTACGTAACTCTGGGGCTGTCCCCTGTTATCGGAGACAGCCCCAATAGTTTTTGTTGCGCTGTGAGTTTCTGTTTCTAAACTCTTATCTTCTCCTAACAGATTCGAGGCAGCATCTCACCGGCAAGCACATCAACAACTCGAGTTCCCCCGATCGCGGTCTTCATTA
>DAOUTT010000066.1 GCA_030668545.1 Anaerolineales bacterium
AAGCCTTCCAATGTCTTGTCGAATGCCTGGCGGTAGTCCTCTATATCGTCCACCGCCCGCTCGACGCGCTCTTCTGCCGACTCCCCCAAGACGGCTCGAGCTGCCGCAGGCGGCAAACCAGGTTCTTGAGCCTCGACTCCGATTTTGGCTTCCGGTTCATCGAATTGTGCCGAGGCGGAGGCCTGCACACCCACATCTGCGGGTATCTTGGCCTGCTCAGGTATCGAGGTGGGTTTTTTAACACCCGCACCAATCTTCTCCGCTTCCGGAATCTGCTCCGGAACATCCTTCGGAGTCTCCGCTTTTACTGGACCAGGATCCTGTCTCACTCTCCAGCGCCACTGGCCCAAGGCCTGCTCTAGCTTGTCCATGGGGACACCGGCGCGATGGTTGATGATCACCCAGGCTGTGATGAGCACTGCCGCAGCGCCGCCAGCTGCAGCGACTCGCGCTGGATCCAAACCCGAGAGACCTGCGGCGCCTAAAAATACCTCCAGACTGCGAACAAGATCAGGAGTGCCTACATCCTCCGTAGTCGGGCTATTTCCAACTTCCTCATCTGATTTCGATCCCTCGCCCTCTGCGACGAGGACTCTTATTGTTTTTGATGCCGTGCGGGCATCTCCAAAGACATCAACTGAGACTTCATAGTGCCCAGCATCATCCCCTTTCCACGAATACGCTCTCTCTTTCCCCCTTGCACCCGTTCTACCCTCGAGAGACCATTGATACTCCAGTTCCTCGCCTTCTTTTACTCCGCTGGCAGTAGCAGTACAGCTAATCGATTCTCCAACCTTTGGCGAGGACGGTTGACAACCCAGGGAAACTGCCAAGTCCTTTGAATCCTCGCTCGTTTCATCCTCCGATGCGCTCGCCTCACTTGCGCCGGCTTCCAAGATAGGAATCTTGATGTCACCCACGCAGGATGTCTCTGCCGCTTCAGGATCCGTGCACTGACCGAACACCATCGTGCCCCCTTTAGGGCAGTAGAACATTGATACCGAGATAGTTGCTGTGCCAGTTTTCGTCCCGCCCACGAAGGTGAGTTCCATTGGGAAGCTGATCTCTTCCCTCTTTAAAAGCATGGATATTGGATCGAGAACTCCTAAATTCGTTTTTGTCGTCATTTGGATGAGATCTTCCGGATCTCCAGAATTCAAGAAGGGACACCCTGTATGATCGAGCACCAAACGCGTCCGACTCTTGCCATCCGCAACGAGTTCAACTGGATCGCCAGGTTTAATAGAGATAAAGATTACACCTACAGCTGCAAGTGCAGCCACCACGATCAACCCTGACAAACTGACCGATGCCGCAGTGAGACTGGCTTTCAGCGAAATGCCCCTTATACGAATGGATATTTTCTTCATATTGCCACCTTGGGGTTGACTGAGCGATTACATACTCCAAGCCCGCCAAACCGTGAAACCGAATCTTCCTCGCCTACTTAGGTGCCTCAATGGAAACCGCATCGAACGCAGCATGGAACTCATGCACCCCGAGATCGGTACCGGCAAGTAGGCCGATACTGCCCTCCTGGAAGGAGGAATCCTGGAGATTCGCAATAGGTTGTCCATTGATATACACAGATACCTTATCCCCCACCATGCGCACACCCAGACTGTTCACACCACCATCTCTGACGATAGCATCCGATGCAGTCCAAGGTATGAGATCAATATATTCCCCAACCCGTTTGCGTAGGCGGTAGCTGCCCTCATCGTTGATTTCGAAATAATAGAAGTTGTTCACATCTTGCTGGCGGAAGATGACCCCATAGGAACCGGGGGATCCGCTGACGTTCCTGGCATGAGCAACGAGATAGAAATCATCAAATTCCCGATCCAGAAATCGTGACCAGGTGTTGAAGTACTCCTTATGCACTTGAAGATTGAGTTCACCCGCTTCAATCCAAATACTGAAGTTATCCTGTTCCGTCTCCCCCCAAAGACCTGAATTGCTCTCAAAGTCATCAATAAACACATAGCGGTCTTCAATTTCGATGGTGTACTCACGAATGTACCCCCCCGGATCGTAGGTGTCCCAACCGTCGAAAACGGGTTCATCGTAACTTGTCGACCAAACATAGCTATAAGTCCCTGGTTCCAGATCTTCAACCACCGTTCGAAAGTACCGACACGCCATTTCTGCATTTACGACGTCTTCTTCAACTATGTACTCCGTTGATATCTCCACTCCATCAAACTCGGACGCTAATTGGATGATGGCCATATTCTCGTTAAGCGTAACTTCATCCAGCGCACACCACCCCATGTTGAGTAATCCAGTGCTTCCATAGTGAAATGTTTTTCGATAAATCGAAACTTCCTCGGAGCTTAGCTCCTCGAGATATTCGGAGTCCAATGTCAAACTCACAAGGGAGACATCATACACAGGATCGTAGGGGCGTATGGAGAACGAAGCAGATTGATCATCTGTAATGACTGGCCCCTCGGTTGGAATTATGGTCGGAGTCGGTTCAGGTGTAGGTGAGATTAGAGGTGAGGCTTCCTCGACAACCTCTGGTGAAGATTTCGTTCCTGACACATCGTCGACCTTTGCTTGAGAGGCAATCCCTGCGTCAAGGAGTGTTGGATCATCACCTGCGGAGAGCAACTCAGTCATGGTGTATGCGCCAAATACGAGGACACAAAGAACCCCGATCAATCCCATACCACCAACCAGCCAACGACTCCAGTTCATCCGACGAGCATCTTGTACATCGTTTGGAGGAGGGGGTAGCGGTGGTGATACGATCGGAGGGGGCACTTCACCAGGAATAACGAGTGGTGGGGAGCGCTCTACCCAATTTACTCCATCATACCAATACCATTTCCCGCTGGCCGCACCCAGCATCCAATATGCACCGGTATTGTCCTCAACGATGAGTTTTGCCAATTCTGTCCGATAATCCTCGGCATTGAGCAGCCCCGATTCGTATGATTTGCGCAAGGTCGCATACACTCTTTGGGCGACCAGGAATGACTCTGGGAGTTGCGGAAGCTGGGCGCCGCAGTCTCCACAAAATTTTCCGTCGATGAAGTGCATCTTTCCGCATTGGCTGCATTGGATCGAGATCGGTTCAGGGAGGTGCGCAGTGGTAGAGACAACGGGAGTCTCAGGCATCTCGGCTGCCATGACGGTGGCGACCGCATCCTGCTCCAGATGGAAGCGCAGTGTAGTATCACCCACTTTTATTGTATCTTCATCGTTCAGTTTCACCGCCGAGATACGCTCGCCGTTGATATACGTCCCATGTGAGCTGTCCAAATCATCGATTTCAAAGGCGCCATCGCGGAAACGGATGACGGCATGCTTGCGTGAGATTTTGGGATCCTTTAAGCGAAGCTGACAGGCAGATCCACGTCCAAGCATGACCTCGACCTCTGACAGCTCATATCGCAAATCATCATTAGGACCACCGACTGCTTCTAACCAGGCTAAAGAAACATATTTCTGCATCAAATGTGCTCCG
The DNA here is from genome assembly GCA_030668545.1 of Anaerolineales bacterium. GTDB lineage: Bacteria > Chloroflexota > Anaerolineae > Anaerolineales > E44-bin32 > E44-bin32. The sequence continues at coordinate 3,476 of DAOUTT010000066.1, forward strand.
TTTTCATCGCGCAATCCGTGAATCCGACTTTGTTGTAGCTCCTTCTAAGCTCACGGCGCCGGCCGCCATGCGGCATCGAAATCAAGCGCCGGGTCGGTTGTCACTTCCTGATAGTCTGTGCAGCTCGCTCGCATAATTGCGATGTTGTGATTTGCGCCGTCGGGCCAGGCCTCGAAAGCAATCCATTGACCATCCGGTGACCAGGCCGGCTCACCCATCGGTTGAAAAGAGAGCCGCCCCTCCTGGCAAATCTGGATCTCGCGCACTCCACCATCGGCGACGGATATCGCGACCAGGCGGGGGATATTGCCGATCACTTTCTCAAAGAGAATCGTGCCGCCATCGGGAGACCAATCGGGTCGAGCAATGTCACTGCCATCGCTGTGCGTATATCGTTTCTCATCCCCACCATCGTCGGGGACAAGCCAGATCTCTTCCTGTCCCCCTCGCCCACTTAGGATGGCGATCTGAGAACCGTCAGGCGCCCAGCTCGGAGCCCAGTTGAAGGCCAGGTCGTCGTTGACATTCCGCAAGCCCTGCCCATCGACGCCGATCGTGAAGATCTGCGGACGGCCGGTTCTCCAGGATGTGAAGGCCAGTCGAAGACCGTCATACGACCAGTCAGGATCGTAGTCCCCACCGCCCAGAGTGGTTACTAGCAGGCTCGGTTCGGAAGGGACATCCTGCGAATCCACATTCATGACGAAAACCGAAGACCCCAAGTATTCATCGCGATTGGCATTACACGGGGACGTATACGCCAGCATCTTCCCATCTGGTGACCAGGCTGGTTGGCAAGCCCCCGCGGCGAGATCCGTGAGTTGGTGCTCGTCGCTGCCGTCGACATTAATTAAGTAAATTTGCGGACGACCCCCGCGGTTGGAAACGAAGGCGATTTGACTCGCTCCACCAAGGGTGACTCCCGATGGAGCGGGAGCTTCTGTCGGCTGTGGGGAGGGAAGCTCGACAACCTCAACCGTTGGGGTAAGCGTCGGTGGGATGAGCGGGGTGAAGATTGCCGTAGGAACGATCAATTCCGTCGTATCTATGATCGATGTGGATTGGGCTTCTGTAGGATCGGGAACGGCAGCGAGGCTATCCGGTTCTTCTTCGCTAAAAAACCCTAAAGCGAGGGCCGTTGCCGCGATCGCAATCGCCAGGACCACAAATCCTCCGCCCACGATGACAATCCACTTCCAGGGAATTCCCCCTGATGTTGGGCTTGTGGTTGCCGGTGATGGGTGTGTTGGCGGCGGACCCGGCGGTGTTACTGCTGGAGGAGGCACATCTGGCATTGCACTTGCCTGGCGTGTCGGCTCTGGACCTGGTGGAATATCAGCTTCAACCTGCAATTTCTTGTCGCCTGATCGCGGCGTGCCGCACTCTCCACAAAATCTTTCTTCTGCTCGCAGCGCTGCGCCACATTGCGCGCACCGTGATTCTCCACCATCGGCAATTAACATCTCGGGAGACTCCATAACCGTGGCGATGGCGTCTTCATCAGCCATTACCGTCGGCACAGATTCTATGTCGTGTTCGCAATGAAAGCGGAAACTTGTATCGCCGATCGTGATCGTATCGCCATCCTTGAGCTCAGCGGATTGGACGATCTCACCATTCACAAAAGTGCCCCGCGTGCTGCCGAGATCTTCAATCACGCAGCCTCCGGTGGAGGATCGAATCACAGCATGTTCACGCGAGGCTCCGGGGTCCAGAATCTTTATTTGCGATTCCTTACTGCGCCCAACGATTGTTTCTTCCTTGATTAGTTTGAACTCGCGGCCAACCACTTCACCGCTGGTACCCTCGAGCCAGGCGTCAGGCTCCTGTGTCATGTGTTGACTCCACTTCAAACAAACATCTGCATTGACGAGTTATCTTATCTGCTCGGATATGTCTCTTCGTCATAGCTTACAAGCGAATGCGGATGAACGTGTGCAAAAATAACCTGGGCTGAGTATTCTCATGGTATTCGGTCTTCGCCTGTATCACACGTCTAAACTAAAACGACAGCCAGATATCTTGGCTGCCCGCTGAATATTTATTCAGTCCTCGATTTACACCGCCCGCGCAGGCTCACCCCCGGAAGGTGGAAACTACACCACCCCCTCATAGAGGATTTCCCTGCTGCGACCATACACCCTTACTCCTTGGGGCGCATAAAGATATCAGACGCTCAGTCCCACCGACAGGTTCCAGTGAAGTTCAGATTTCGGAGGGACGCGTATTAATTCGGTTGTTCGAACTACTGATAGAAATCCTTCATCTCACTCGCGGGAAGGGTGATCAACCCCTCCTCTCGTTCCCCGACTTGACTGACGCGCTCTGCGTGGAGGCCAGTAAGGTATGCCGTATAGGCCGCCATCATCGCATCAAGAGCTTCATAGGAATGAAGCCGTTCAAGCGGCAGGTGACCACTGAGGAGATTGTGGCGGGTGATTTCTTCCAATGCGTACATCGGGTTGGCGATATCGAGACCCTCGAGATAGAGCACAAGCTGCCGCTGCAGCCTCCCCTCAAGCGTTCGCTTCAGGAAAGGTCGTCTCTCCAACAGAATTGTGTACCCGGAATGCGCACGTGCTTCAATAATCGCTCGGCGGTCGGATTTCTCATCGAGAACTTCCTTCCGGAAGCCGATCTTCTCCAACCGGCGGAATATCTCGAAGCCGGTTCGAACCCAAGCCTTGGCATCTTCTTCTTTCTCTGGTGTGTTGTACAGGCGAATGTTACGCCTGCGTAGTTCATACTCACAAACTCGCCACTTCGCCCAGGTCTTCCCCTCGAGGCGCAAGTTATATCGCCGGCGGATGTCCGCTTGAGCCATTAAGCCTCGGCTTGGTCCCTGCGGCGCGTCGACAGCAACCACCGCCGACTCCAACGACGCCACAAACGCCAACACAGACTCGAGGTCTCCCTGATCCAATGCGATCAGGTGGAGATCGCGGTCAAGTGCCGCATATTGAATGGGCTGTTTGCCCCCCGTTGGGTCGATTCCCACGAAGACAGCATCAGTGAAAAGCATGTCAGTCCCTTCTCCTCGGGTCTACCCCGAACTATAAACTTTCAATTTATTCGCACAGCCTTCGAGTGCTCCTGAAAGGCTCTCCACAGGTCACGATCGGTGTGATAGGGGGCGAGCCATGGCTTTTCTGCCGCCTCCCGCAGCACCCGAGATAGCTTGCGACCCACATAAAGACCATAGGCCACATACGCCCAACGCGTACGATGTCGCCCTTCAGTACTGTGCAATAGAACCTTTTCACCCGCTTCCAAGGAGGCTTGTATGAACTCCGCGGCCAACCTGCGGTCCTCCATTCCGGCCAGTTTTTCATCCTCGACCCTTAACCAGAGGAAGCGCCGGGGTGTTGGACCCAGAAACGATTCCGGTCCCCCGCCAGAGAGATGCAGAATGGCACGAATGCCGGTTGAATCTGCAAAATCAGCCCATGTTGCGGGGATATGTTCCCCACCGGCAGCGAATATGCTCTCCTCTACCCAGGTCAATAGGCTTTGCCCTTTACCACACAGTGGTCGCTCGGATTATCCGACCGCAGGATTCGTAATCAGTATACAACGCCCTTTTGACGACGGCGAATGAGCAGGCTATACTTTCAACAAAACACCCCGCACCCCTCGAGGAGTTCCCCAGCATGGCAAAGAAGAAGGGCAAGAAAACAACCAAATCATCCAGTGACTTTAAGTTGACCTATGCAACGATGTACAACCCGCCGGAACTACTACATCAGAAGTACGAACGGGCGCTGAAAAAAGTCAAGAATAATTTTGGGCAAGATCATCCCATGCTCATCAACGGCAAGGATGTGCGCTCCAGGGACAAGTTCGAAGACCGATCCCCAATCAATCAGGATTGGTTGCTCGGCACCTTTCAAAAGGGCAACACCAGCCACGCCCAGCAAGCGCTCTCCGCAGCCCGCAAAGCATTCCCCGATTGGTCAAGGAGATCCTGGAAATCGCGCCTTCAATTATTAAGAAAGGCGGCGAAACAGATCGATAAACGTGTCTATGAAATCGCGGCAGTCATCTCCATCGAGGTGGGTAAAAACCGTATGGAAGCGCTCGGCGATATCGCCGAAGCAGCGGATCTCATCCGCTACGCGTGTGACCAAATGGAGGCCAACAAGGGCTTCAAAGTCAAGATGGGCACCGATCCATTAAAAGGGTTCAAGCCTTCAAACACCTCGCTTCTTCGTCCCTATGGGGTTTGGGTCGTCATCAGTCCCTTCAACTTCCCGGCAGCTCTCACCGGCGGCCCCGTCGGTGCCGCGCTTGTTGCCGGCAACACTGTGGTCATGAAACCGGCCACAGACACCCCCTGGACGGTCCGTTTACTGGCCGAATGCTTCCGCGATGCCGGCATCCCGGATGGCGTACTGAATTTCGTGACCGGTCCCGGCTCAACCCTTGGCCAGGCCCTCATCGACAGCCCGATTGTGGATGGCATCACCTTCACGGGCTCATTCGATATCGGAATGAAAATCTTCCGTTTATTCGCCAATGGCCAATACCCGCGCCCGACGATTCTCGAAATGGGCGGCAAGAACCCCTCGATCGTCTCTAAGAACGCCGATATTGAGCGCGCTGCTGCCGGGATCGTAAGATCATCCTTTGGCTTGCAGGGACAGAAATGTTCCGCCAACTCCCGGGTCTACGTTGAGCGGCCGGTTTATAAGCAGTTGATAGACCGAGTGGCTGAAATCACCCGAAAAATCGCCGTCGGCGATCCGACGGATCGTACAGTCTTCATGGGTCCTGTGATCAATAAAGGTGTCTACAACGATTTTAAGAAGTTCACGAAGGAACTCTCAGAAGCAGGTACTTATCTCACTGGTGGTAAAGTCATCACCGAAGGTGCCTTTGCGAAAGGCTTCTTCTGTGAACCGACGATCGTGACCGGCGTGCCGCACAGTCATCGGCTTTGGAAACAGGAGATGTTCCTGCCGATCACAATGGTGCACCCGGTGGACAATCTCAATCAGGCGATGAGGCTGGCGAATGACAGCCAGTATGGCCTCACCGCTGGCTTCTACGGTTCTGAAGAGGAAGCCGCCTGGTTCTTCGAGAACATCGAGGCTGGTGTGACCTATGCCAATCGACCGCAAGGCTCAACTACCGGCGCGTGGCCCGGGTTCCAACCTTTCGGCGGATGGAAAGGATCAGGCTCCTCCGGGAAGAACGCCGGCGGTCATTACTACCTACAGCTCTACATGCATGAGCAGATCCACACGATTATCCGCTGAGTGAAAGATTCAGAGCCTCCTCCTCTTTTTCCGGACGGGGAGGCTCAATGATTAATTATGGCATCTCGATTCGGCTCCGCATTGATCCTCATTGGTCTGATCTCCCTTGTGGTGTTCATTCTCACCCTCCAGATTCAACAGGCGAACACCCTCGCTTTGCTGCTCGGCTCATCACTGACTGCGCTGGGTTTGGTCATCCGCCGCAGAGCGGCACGGAATGCACAACGCCGAACAGCTCGTTTTCACACTTTAAGGCGTCTCCGTGGCGACGCGTATGAAACCAAGGACCTCGATGATTAACACAATCGACTCTTGGGGCAAGCATTGTGCTCTGCCCTGGTGTTCACATTCCAAAGCCAGGCGAGGGAGTTTGATGGAGTATGTCAAAAACCCATAATTCATCCGCGGTCTGCTATATCTCCGTTGACGTTGAAACGGCG
>DAOUTT010000340.1 GCA_030668545.1 Anaerolineales bacterium
AGGGAGCCAACTGGCGAGAGATTGAAGCCGAGCATTTCACTCAAGTGTGAGTAAAGACAATCTTGGGCAGTCATTCCAGCTGATTCAATTGAGGCACAGCACGAATCAAGGGTCTCAAACCAACCCCTATAGGGTACTGGAAGCATTGCTTCCCCCCCCCCGATATAACCATCAACTGCAAACCAATACACACACAGGCTGGCGAAGTCGAACCGTGTTGTGGAATGAGACCCGTGTTCAGATTGATTTAGCAGAGGATAATCCGCAGCCAAGTTTGGCGAGCTTCAGAGCGCGATCAGGTCCAGGAATAGAAGGAATGACGTTGCCAAGAAGAGTTGAGAGAGGTGGTAGGTGATGATCGTTATGAGTCGTCCGTTCGGAATCGGCTTGACGTAGCGGTTCCACCCTAACATGCTATCTGAGAGAACGAACAACCCGCCGCCGATCGCCGCAAGAACCGCGGCTTGCGGAGGCCAAGTCGCTCGCAAGAGTGTTGATAGGGTTGAGAAGAAGGTGAGACCGAGGACGGCGGCATATGCGATCACCGGTCCGATGAGTTCGCCCTGCTTATTTGCACGCAAAGCCCGAGTGATCCGGCGTAAAAGGAACAGGGATGCAGCACCTATGACCGCAAGAAAAACAAGGGATAGCGGTTGGAGTATCGGCTGCGGGAGATTGAAGGCGACGATATAAGCGATGTTGCCCAGGAGGAAGGCGAGCAGGCCCTTAATGAAATTTTCAGGCGGAAGCATTAAGAAAATGTCCCCGGCGAGGAAAATTCCCATTCCAAGAAGGAACCAGGTACCGGCTGGGGCAGGCACAGCAGGCAGGGTAGTCGCGAACCATAAGACCAACCCCAGCATGGTTGCGGGTTTGGCGACGTATTCGAGCCGCCGGTGGTTTGTTGCGACTGCAATCCAATCAAGGACGGCGAACGTTGCTGCAAAAAAGAGGAAGAACACCATCGTTGTTTGCCCTCTATGGTCGGTTTACTACTTCGAATAAGCCTTTATATCCAACGTCACTACTGGTAAATTCAATCGACTAGAAAACGAAAGAAACACCGCATTCAATCTACCCAGTGCGCTGCTGTACGGGTAAGAATTGCTCAGGAATTCACTTCTTTCTGCTCTGGAGCTAATCGCCCGCGAATGCGCGCCGCCATTTCCTTCGCCCTCACAGGAGCAAGACCAACATAGGTGCTCGCATCCAGCAGCTTACGGATTCGTGCCGGCTGCAGGTACTTAAGCAGGGCGGTATCCTTGGATAGCAAGCCCTTAAGCGGGTTCTTCCCCTTTGTTTGATAGGTCTCCCATGCTTTCATACTGTGCTGGCGAAGTCGTTCATGCATCTCTTGGCGGTCGGCACCAGCCTGGACAAGAGCGGTTAAAACGCGCTCGATCGCGGCGAATGGTCCAAAGCGCTTGAGTTGGGATTGGAAGTGATCGCGGTCGATGACCAACCCCTGGAGAATTTGAGATGTAGTGCGCAGCATCTCATCGCAAGCTAAGAACGCCTCCGGGATCATACTGCGCCGGTTGGCGGAATCGTCAAGCGTCCGCTCAAGAAGAGATGTGGCACCATTCTGCCAGGCGACATCCACCCAGGCTGTGGTCTCTCGAGCCAGTGAGCAAATCTTCTCCGCTGCCACCGGATTGCGTTTGAATGGCATCGCGCTCGATCCGACTTGTTTATCACCAAAGGGTTCCTGAAGACCGCCGAAACCGGGTGATTGCAGCAGGCGCAGATCGAAGGCGAACTTATGTAAGGCGCCAGCGACGTCGGCCAAGCCGCTGATCAATCGATAGTCTTGCATGCGCGGGTAGGTCTGCGTCGTGATTGGAAATGCTTCAAGATTGAGGGAGTTCATGACGTTCTACTCGATCATTTCGGGTGTGATATCGGAGTCTGCTAACATATCTACAAATGGACCAGAAGTCCCAACCGGACCGCGAATGCCTTTCCCGCGCAGCCTGCGGTGCAGACTCAGGAGAGTTTCGAACCCCTCTAAAAGGTCTTGGGCGTAGACGCTCAGGCGGTAACCCAGTGTCGTCGGTTCGGCAGGCTGCAGGTGGGTGAAGCCCATGATGGGCAGATCATGAGTCTCCTCGATGCGCTCGGCGAACGCCAATAGCAGAGTCCGCAGGTTATCGAGCACCAGGGCGAGGGCGGCCTTCTGACGCATGACATCGGCGTTATCCTGGACGTCTGCGGAAGTTAATCCCCAATGCAGGATTGCGCCGCCCGACGGGCATTGCTCAGCGAAGGTACGCAGTTCAGCCATTAGATCGTGCCCGATCTCGGCTTCGATTTCACAAGCTCGGGCTAGATCGATCGCATCAACCTTGGCTCGGATTTCTTTAATTTGCTCCGGAGAGACAAGATCAGCATTCGCTTGCGCCTCAGCGACAGCAAACCAAACGCTGCGCCAGGTGCGTCTCTTGGCCACCTCAGACCATATTGCGCGCATCTCCGGTGAACCGTATCGAGTTGAGAACGGGGATTGGTAGGTCATCTTTTCCTCTATGTTTCATCCGTCGCAGCTTTTCCCAGGAGATCGCCTTCTGTTGCGCCTCCGAGTCGTTCTTCTGCGAGCTGTTTGTACTGCGGATTAATTTCGTAACCGATGTACTGCCTTCCGAGCCGGAAGGCTGCCAGACAGGTGGTTCCAGATCC
>DAOUTT010000059.1 GCA_030668545.1 Anaerolineales bacterium
ACCGTGGGTGGTCTGGATTGGAATGGGGGGCGACTGTTCCAGGAACGGTAGGAGGGGCAGTTGTTGGGAACGCAGGCGCATTCGCTGGAGACATGGCAAGCGTGCTTAAGGTGGCCGAAATCTTGCAACAAGACGGATGCGTAGAGGAATGGCCGTTGGAACGTATGGAATACGGCTATCGTGACAGTGTTTTAAAGCGCAATCCAGGCTCTGTGATTCTGTCGACAACCCTGGAATTGTCAGCCTCCACAGTGGAGGCATGCATAACGAAGATGAGCGAGTATACGCAGCAGCGCGCTCAATCGCAGCCGTCGGGCGCGAGTATGGGTTCAATGTTTAAAAACCCTCCTGACGACTTTGCTGGTCGGTTAATCGAGGCCGTTGGATTAAAAGGTTTCAAGCAGGGAGCGGTTTCGATCAGTCCTGAACATGCAAATTTCTTCATGAATGAAGGCGAAGGTACTGCAGATCAGGTATGGAGTTTGATCCAAACCGCACGCGAGAAAGTTATGGAAAAGTTCGGGATTTCACTTGAACTTGAGATTGAACTCATTGGCGAGTGGCTGGAGAATGAAGCCGCTCTTTCCAGACATGGGAAAGGGTCTTCATGAGTAAAAAGCTGCGCTTAGGGGTTCTCTTTGGAGGTCGATCCGGGGAACATGAGGTGTCCCTCATGTCGGCGCGTTCTGTGGTCGACGCCCTGGATGATAAGAAGTACGAGGTGATCGAGATTGGAATCTCGAAAGAGGGACACTGGCTGTATGGAGATGGTGCACTCAGAGCCTTCGAGACTGGTGAGCATGGTTCCTTACATCCAGCAATGATGATCCCTGAACCCGAGAGGGCTGCTCTTTTCCGTCAGGAAATTGGCAGTTCCCTGGAGATATTAAAGGAGCTGGACGTCATTTTCCCTGTGCTGCACGGCACTTTCGGCGAGGACGGGGCGGTGCAGGGTCTGTTTGAACTTACAGAGCTTCCCTACGTCGGTGCGGGGGTGCTCGCATCCTCAGTAGCGATGGATAAAGGGTTATTTAAGGATGTTATGCGAGCTCAGGCAATACCGGTAGTAGATTGGGTTGTGCTTGAGGCTTCGGAATTACAAGCGGACCTCGAAGGGGCGCTTGACAAAGCGGAGCGATTTGGTGGCTATCCGCTCTTTACTAAACCAGCAAATATGGGATCTTCCGTGGGGATTACACGCTGCAAGGAACGCTCAACGCTGCTTGAGGGGCTCATGGATGCAGCGCAATACGACCGAAGGATCCTGGTGGAGCGGGGGTTGGATGCTCGAGAGATCGAAGTGAGCGTGCTCGGAAATGAGGAAGTTAAAGCATCAGTTCCAGGTGAGGTTATCCCGAGCGATGATTTCTATTCTTACAAGGCAAAGTACATTGACGATGCTTCTGAGTTGATGATCCCTGCTGAGATCGATGAGGAGACAGCGAAGAAAGCACAGCAGCTGGCAATACAAGCATACCGAGCGATTGACGGCGCGGGAATGGCCCGTGTTGACTTCCTCCTCGACAAGGTAACTGGAGATCTGTACCTGAATGAAATCAACACCATCCCTGGCTTCACACAAATCAGTATGTATCCGAAGCTGTGGGAAGCGAGCGCGTTGCCTTATTCGGAACTTCTTGATCGGCTGATTGAATTGGCATTGATGCGCCACGAACAGAAGATGGGACTTCTCCGCAGTTATGAGGGAGAGAGAACGCAATGAGCGTTGGTGATAGGGCATTCGGTGCCCCTGAGAACAGGGCAGACCAGGTGCGTGCCCGGCGCGTGCGAAAAATCCGGAAAGTTGAACGGGCGGGTCGCTTTAAGACGACAAAACCGCGCAGGAATAAGCGGGCAAGGCGTCGTTATGCCGTACCCGTAAGCGCGGATCACGGAACGGAAATTCAGCTAACAGGGATTTCAGGGGCCTATTTTGGATCGCGGTTGTTATCAATTGTGCTATTTGGAGCCAGTTTTTGGATGATTGTCAGGTTTGTACAAGCACCAATATACAAAGCCGGAATGCCGATGATCGATGGCCAACAGATGCTCAGCTTAGCGCAAGTTCGATCGTTGGCAGGAGTTGAAGGGCAGTCTGCCTTTCTCGTCGACCCGGGGGTCGTTGAAGCCAGGCTAAAGGAGGCAGCTGAGGTGAGTGAAGCAACGGTTACATTGAAATGGCCAAATCGAGTTGAGATTTTACTGGAGGAACATCAGCCATCCGTTGGGTGGAATGATGGTGGTCGGATATGGTGGCTGAGTGCCGATGGCACCGCGTATATTCAACACGGTATCCAGTCAGATCTGACGCAGGTTACGAGTGCGGACCCGGTTTTGAACCTCGATGGGAATGCCAACGATCCGGTCATCGACCCGGCTCTGCTAAGCGCAGTGGATGTGTTGTCCAAGCACATGCCAGAGGTCAGTTCCTGGCAATTTGACTCCGACCACGGTCTAAGTTTCGATGATGTACGCGGATGGCAGGCATACTTCGGCGAAGGCGGTGATATGCGCATGAAGGTGCGAATCTATAACACGATAGCTGATAAGTTGTTTGCGGAAAACATCCCGGTGACGATGGTGAGCGTGGAAGATCAACACGCACCATTTTACGCAATGGAGTGAGCGAATAAGTGGCAACGATTCTAGGTCTGGAAGAGACGATTTTCGTCGGGTTGGATATCGGCACGAGCAAAATATGCATGCTCGTGGGACATTCCACGCCTGATGGAAAGTTGCGTGTGATCGGCATCGGCGAAGCGCCATCGAAAGGTATGCGCAAAGGCGGCGTCGTTAACCTTGAGGCGTTGGCTCAGTCAATCCGGATTTCAAAGGACAAAGCTGAGCGAACTTCAGGGTATGAGATCACCTCCGCAATGGTCAGTCTCTCCGGATCTCATATCTCCTCACTCAACAGCAAGGGCATGACGGGTGTGACGGGCCGGACGATCAGCGGCGATGATGTAAGCAGAGCGATCGAGGCCGCCCGTTCAATTGTGATCCCATACGATCGGGCCATCGTTCATGTCATCCCGCGAGCCTTCGTCGTCGATGGCCAAGATGGGATTAAGTCTGCTGTCGGCATGCATGGCTACCGTCTTGAAGTGGAAGCCCACATCGTGACAGCTAGCAACACTGCGCTGCGCAATCTTGAAAAGTGTATCGAGGCAGCCGGGATCGATGTTGATGGCTGGGTGCTTGGATCACTCGCATCGGCCGGGGTTACCCTGAGCGAGACCGAACAAGAAATGGGTGTGATGCTCTGCGATATCGGCGCGGGAACGACAGATATTGCAATCTACATTGAGGGGGCAGTCTGGCATACCGCGGTTATCCCCGTGGGCGGTGAGCATCTTTCAAATGACATTGCCCAAGTATTGCATCTACCCCATGAGACAGCTGAGTCGGCGAAAAGACGGCATGGTTATGCCAAACCTTCAGGCTTTGATCCCGATCAAGCGTTCGCTGTTCGTCCCTTCGGTGAGGAGCAGTCAATCCGCATCAAGTGTAAGGATATGGCGGTGATTATTGAGCCGCGGATCGAGGAATTATTTAGTTTGGTAAGGCAGGAAGTGAAACGCAGTGGATATGATGGCTTGCTGCCGGCAGGAATTGTATTGGCCGGTGGGACGAGCCAGCTGCCAGGCATCCGTGATGTTGCTAATGAAATACTTCATTTACCTGTTCGAATCGCGGAACCGGAGCGTATGCTCGGTTTAGTGGATCGTTTACGTTCACCGGGTTACGCTGCCAGCCTGGGCTTACTTTATTGGGCACAGGTGCTGGGAGAGGAGAGCGGTGTTGAAGGTTTTTCTTACGCTGGTTTCACGCTGCCAAACTTTAGCTTAGAGAAAACAGTAGGTTTTTTCAAACGGTTACTACCCGGATAAATCCCTTGCCCCGGCCCGAAACTCTTGACAGGGCTGGGGTGGATAAGACAACGAAACATTGTTTGAGGAGGAGGAAGAAAATGAAACCCACACCACAGACGGAATCATTTGCAAGGATAAAAGTTGTTGGAATTGGCGGCGGTGGAAGCAACGCTGTCAACCGCATGATTGAAGAGGGCCTGGTCGGCATAGAGTTCATTGCTATAAACACCGATGCCCAGGCGCTCCTTCTTTCGAATGCAACTACCAGGGTTCGCATTGGCGATAAACTGACTCGCGGACTCGGCGCAGGAGGCAACCCGGAAACGGGCCAGAAAGCCGCCGAAGAGTCTGCAGAGGATCTTTATGAAGTCCTCAAGGGCAGTGACATGGTCTTCATCGCCGCTGGGATTGGAGGCGGGACAGGAACTGGTGCTGCGCCGATCGTCGCTCAGATCGCAAGGGAAATTGGAGCGCTGACAATCGGTGTGGTCACGAGACCGTTCACCTTTGAGGGGGCGAAGCGGGCGCAATCTGCCGAGTCCGGTATCGAGCAATTGAAGGAAAAAGTCGATACGCTTATCGTTATCCCGAACGATCGTTTGTTGCAGATCGCGGACAAAAAGGCCAGCCTGCATGATGCATTCAAGATTGCAGACGATGTGCTTCACCAGGGGATTCAGGGTATCAGTGAGCTGATCACCGTCCCCGGCCTTATCAATCTCGACTTCGCGGATGTGCGCACGATCATGTCCGAGGGAGGCGCAGCTTTGATGGCTGTCGGCAGGGCCTCGGGTGAGGATCGATCCCGCGTAGCTGCCGAGCAGGCAATTTCCAGTCATCTTCTGGATATCACGATCGATGGCGCGCGCGGCATTCTGTTTAATGTTACGGGCGGGCATGATCTGAGTCTGTACGAGGTCAATCAAGCCGCAGCGATCATCAAGGAAACGGCGCACCCAGATGTCAACTTGATCTTCGGTGCAGTTATCGATCCGAATATGGGCGAGGAACTGCGTGTTACCGTAATCGCAACCGGCTTTGAGCGTGCTGGTGGACTTCACCATGCGATGCGCAGGACGCGCAGCCGAACGGAAGCACGTGCGCAGGAAGGGCAGGCCGCTATCGCCGCCGAAGAATTCCAGCCGCAAGCTTTTGATATGAACGATCTGGACATCCCGGCTTTCTTACGTAGACGTTAAGGTGGGTGGGCTCTCGGCTCGGCCAGTCGACTCCTACCCCTAAACGCCCTTAAGAACCGTTTGCCGCAAGGTTTTCTCTAAGGGCATCCATACACACAGACCGTCGCCGGTACCTCCTCCCGGTAACGGTCTGTTGTGTTTCTTAATAGGGGGGGACTAAAGTACCAATTATTTTAAGGTTCAGATGGTGCTTATAACCTTGTTGAGATGTTCCTCATTATGCTAAAATTTACTGCTCTACCCCCAATCGGTTGGGGATGTCAACTTTGGGACACCTAGATATGGCGTGGAACAACTGTGCCATAAGCGAGGCATAAATGCGCTGCCCGTACTGTGAGGGAGAACGAACCCGTGTTATCGATACAACGCGTGACTCACGGGGTGGGGTTCGGCGTCGCAGGGAATGCATAGGGTGCAGTCAGCGTTTCAGTACATACGAGCGGGCAGTCCTTGCCTCTCCGCTGATTGCCAAACAGGACGGAACCCGGGAAGAGTTCAATCGTGAGAAGCTTCACCAGGGGATCCGAATCGCCTGTGTAAAGCGACCGGTATCGGCAGCAGATATTGAACGTCTCGTCGGTGAGGTCGAATCGACGCTCCAGGCGATGGGTAAAGCGGAAGTCTCCTCTAGAGTTGTCGGCGATATGGTTATTGCAGGATTAAAAGACCTCGATCACGTTGCCTATATTCGCTATGCGATCGTTTATCTAGGTCTTGATGATCTACAAGCCGTTCGCGATGAAATAGATTTTCTACTCGAAATGTGATTGTTTCATGTGTGGTCCGCCACAATGTTTATTGTGGCAGGTTTTATGGGTGATGGTTTTTTTTCGGAGGGAGAGGACGTTGGAAACAGATCCAACAAGTGTGGCTGTAGATCTAAATAATGAGATAACAAGAACCCCTTCGCGCCCAGAAGACTTACGTGCTGTTGAGTTATCTGATAACGCCAAGACGGTCTTGGTTAAGCGTTACCTTCGACGCGGGGAAGATGGTCAACCGAGCGAGACAATGGAGGAGATGTTCTGGCGGGTTGCCTACAACGTTGCGCTAGTCGAAGAGGAATGGGATGTCGAAGTTGAATCGGTCGCCCGTGATTTCTATGAACTCATCGCCAGCAAGCGTTTTTTTCCCAACTCACCGACCTTCACCGGAGCAGGCACACCTCTAGGTCAACTCGCTGCTTGCTTCGTCTTGCCAATTGCTGATGACATGGGACGCGATTCAGAAGGCATCTTCCAGACTCTGCGTAATGCTGCTCTTATTCAACAGACCGGCGGAGGCAACGGTTTCTCATTCTCAAGATTGCGCCCAAACGGTGACTTGGTCAACTCTTCGAGAGGTGAGGCGACGGGACCAGTTGGTTTCTTGAGAGTATACGACCGCGCTTTCGGTGTTATCGCCCAGGGCGGCACCCGGCGCGGAGCTAACATGGCCGTCCTCAGAGTCGACCACCCCGATATCGAGTCCTTCATTAGCTGCAAAACGGACGAGAATGCGATTACGAATTTCAATATCTCGATCGGTGTTACCGACGCATTCATGGAGGCCGTTAAGAACGACGATTGGTGGGAGCTGCGCTTCCCGGATATATCTTCGCCAGAGTATAGCGAGTGCAACAAAACACATCGCCAACTTCTCGAAGCGAATGCCGAGTTCATAGTCTATGAACGGGTTCGCGCCCGCGAGCTCTTTAATAAAATTGTTCAGCAAGCTCATCATAACGGAGAGCCCGGCGTTCTTTTCCTTGATACTGCAAATCGGAGCAACCCGGTTCCACATCTATATGATTTGGAAGCCACAAACCCTTGCGGCGAACAATGGCTAGGCCCTTATGAAAACTGCTGCCTGGGTTCGATCAACCTCGCACAACATTTCGGACCAAACCGATCTGTCGATTGGTCGAAACTGCGCGAAAGCATTCAGCTATCAACCCGCTTCCTGGATGATGTTGTGAGCGCAAATGCCTACGTTCCAGCGGTTCCGCAGCTTGAAGAAGCAGCTTTACGAGCACGACGTATCGGTTTGGGCATAATGGGACTTGGTGATTTGCTGTATCACACAGGAATTCGCTACGGCTCGGAGGAAGCCCAAGAATTTTCCGGTCAGGTAATGGAGTTCGTCCGCTTCCATAGCATGTTAACGAGCGTCGAGTTGGCGAGAGAGCGCGGCCCATTCTCGGTAATCGAAGGCAGTATATACGATCCAGATCGAATCACGTGGGAGCCCCCCAAACCTCTGCGTCCTTTCACGCGAGACTACGGGCGACCGAAGGTTGACTGGCAGGACGTTCTCAAAGGGATCCGACAAACGGGAATACGAAATGCTGCTCAGACAACTGTAGCACCGACAGGGACGATCGCCACGGTCGCTGGATGTGAGGGGTATGGCTGCGAACCGGTTTTCGCTCTTGCGTATTACCGGCACGTCGACGATGACGGCGATGATCTTCGGCTCACGTATACAAGTCCGATGTTTGATCAAGCGCTTATTGAAGATGGGATTGATGATCTAACGAGAGAGATGATCATTGAGGCGGTGATGAAACACGGTTCCTGCCAGGAAATTGATGCGGTACCAGAAGATGTCCGCGATGTGTTCGCCGTCGCGCATGATATCTCGGCTGATGAGCACGTGCGCATGCAGGCTGCCATGCAGGTATTTGTCGACAATAGCATGAGTAGACCTGCAACTTCCCGGCCGACGCTACTGTGGAAGACGTCGCTCAAGCCTACATACTATCCTGGGAACTCGGCTGCAAATGCTTGACAGTATATGTTACGGGATCACGACAGAAAGTCGTGCTCGAGACAAAGGGGACTGCGGACGCGAAAGCGCTGAAGGAAGGTGCGCCGCGCCAAATCCATCTCTGGCTGGAAGGGAAAAAGCCACGGGAACAGCGCCTCGACGGCTGTACGTATCAAATAACAACCCCTCTTGGTAAAGCATTTGTGACGATCAATGAAAACGGGGGCGGAGCCGGACAGCCATTTGAAATATTTATTACCACTGCAAAAGCTGGATCTGAGACTGCTGCAGTGTCTGAAGCAATCGGGCGATTAATCTCCTATTTGTTGCGCATTGCTTCGCCGGTACCACCGCGGGACCGGCTTGGCGAGGTCGTTAGACAACTTGCTGGAATCGGAGGCGGGCGACCAACGGGCTTTGGCCCCAACCGAGTCCTTTCACTTCCCGATGGTTTGGCGCGTGCACTCGCCGCGTACTTAGAAGAGACGCCGGAAATTATTCCAGGCAATCTCATTCAAGAGACCTCCCCAGAGAATCAGTTGACGATGCGTATTGGAGATCTCTGCCCAGAGTGCGGCGCAGCAGCACTGGTTAATGAAGAGGGATGCCGGAAGTGCTACGCGTGCGGTTTTAGTGAGTGTTGAGCGGAGTTTTCCAATTTGCAGAGTGGATTAACCCAAATTTGAAATCCAGCGCATTGATTGCTTTGACGCTGGATTTTGTCCTTAATTTATCACCCCCCAGTATGACCTTCCTCTCATTCAACGTAGAATAGAGTTGTTACCTGTCTTGCCCTGCACGATCAGTTTTGCTGGGCTCGACCGGATGGAGCTTTGGTCGATGTTATTTGAGTCAGGTGCTATGTAACGGAGGAAGTTGAGTTATTTCCCTGTCTTCGGGAAAGGAGGGATCGCAATGCAATCCTATCGAAAAGAGCTGTGGTTTAACACCCCGAGCCGGCGAGCGTTGATCAACATAACCCCGGAAGTTGACGCCTGTCTGCGGGAGAGTGGGATACAGGAAGGTATCGTACTCGTCAACGCGATGCATATCACTGCCTCTGTTTTTATTAACGATGATGAGTCCGGTCTGCACGAGGACTACGAGGTGTGGCTTGAGGGCCTGGCACCGCATGCACCAACCAGTCAATATCTCCATAATCGAACGGGTGAGGACAACGCGGACGCACACATGAAACGTCAAATCATGGGGCGTGAAGTTGTTGTCTCTGTGACGAATGGACAGCTTGATTTCGGACCCTGGGAGCAGATCTTCTATGGCGAATTTGATGGGGGGAGAAGGAAAAGGGTGCTGGTTAAAATCATCGGAGAATAAAGATGAGAGGTCGTCCTTGTGTGGATGACCGAGCGTTGGCCTGCCGATCTCACACACATTTCCAGCTATGTTGTTGTGAGATTGCCACGTCACTTCGTTCCTCGCAATGACAAGCGCGGGGATGCTCAATAATACCTGTCATTTCGAGCGAAGCGAGAAATCCCTATGATGTTGCTTGTGCGGGCTCCATCTCTAAACTCGAATGTAGCCCATTAATGTCA
>DAOUTT010000093.1 GCA_030668545.1 Anaerolineales bacterium
AGAGGGTGGCGCTTCCCAGCGTGTACGACCAATTTACCTTGGGGACTTTGCGCAGGAAGATCGTTTCCCAAACCGATCGCCAACCCAATCGCTCGTCAAGCCACTCACCGATCTGTGCTACCATCTCATCCTCCCAATATATAGAGTTGATCGTCTTCGACCTTCACTTCGAACCGATCCAACGAGCGTGGAACGGGACCAGCGACTACGCCTCCCGCCTTGTCGAAGACACCGTTATGACAGGGGCAGAAGAACTGGTCTTGGTCCTTGATCCACCGAACCCGGCATCCAAGATGTGTGCAAATATTGGACATCGCAACGAAATCTCTTCCGTTCTCTGTCAGTACATAGACTGAAATTTCTTCCTCATTCACGATCCAACCGGTTTGCCGTTCGATTTTGGCTTTAAAGAGGGTTGGTATTCCCAACTCAACTTTGGATATTGAACCGAGGCGGATCCAAGCAGAGGCTTCCTCTTCTCGTAGTGCGGGACTGATGATGTATGCAACTGCAGGTATTCCCATCCCAGCACCGATCAATATCCCTATCGCCCATGTGGCGATGCTCATAAAATCTCGTCGATTGAGCTGTTGTTTATCGTCCATTATCTTTCTCGCTCTCGTTAGTCCTCAGGAGCTCCTGCGTTTATCCACTCAATAACCAGTGCCAAATCCTCCGGAGAGAACTGCGAGAAGTGCGGCAGGTCTCCAGTTTGCCGTTGTATGATCAGACTGGAGTTGGCATCGCCTGGTGTAACGGCGGGACCACTGACACCGCCCATGATGGCGGCTGCATATTCAACAAGATTTAAACTCTGGATGCCGCCTTCTCCATGACATGAACCGCATTCCAATTCAAACAACGGACCAATCGTGGCACTATAAGTTAAAGGTCCGGTCTCTGTAGGGATTATTCCCACTGGTGGCAGCTGTGCCCGGAGTATTTCTCTAAGAGCGGGTGCGTCGAATCCTGCATACTCCCAAACATTTCCATGGCAAGCGCTGTTTGAGCAGAACGAGGAGTCGTCTGTACCGCCCGGATTGTCGACGGTATGGCAATTGGAGCAGGAGGTGTCGAATACATCTCGGTGAAGCGTTATCCAATTGGGACTGAGATGGCTCTCGGGTTCTGGTCCTCGGCTGATTTCAATCGTGGTAACGAAATCAGAGGGCCTGGCAACAACGGGAATGGAATGACAGACATTGCACTCGAGACGAATGGCTTGGTTCTGATCGTTCAAGTGTTCTCCGTCGTGGCAGCGGAAGCATCCCGGGCTATCCTGGTGTCCAATGTTGTCTTGGTGGGAATCCCAATCCGATTTCTGCTCAGGGTAAACCGATGTGACGTAGTAGTCGAGGAGAGCGTCGATCGCAGTTGTTACAAGCTCGTTATTAATGGCGTAATATTCGGCGTAATTCTTTTGGTAATACGCTAACAACCTTTCAATACCGTCCAAGCCGGCGGATTTGGATCCGTAGGGTGTGTGTAGAACTTCAAGGCTCTTTCGCCGGATTTCAGGTATGAGCGGGGAGATGACGCCGCGAGCGAGCATTTCGTCCACCGCATCTTCGGGTCTTGGAACCAAATGTGTGATCCGGTTATGGCAAGTGATGCAGTCCATCTCTTGCAGAGATTCCGCATCGATTCCTTCGGCACCAATAGAAAAACCCAGTTCGACGAAGTCGATTTGGGAGCCATCATCTTCAATAACCCGGACGAAAGGAATCTCTTGCTCGGCATCATCGATTGGCAGGTAATATACTTTGTTCTCGATGTGCCAGTGAATGCCTCGACCGAGGCCTTCGCGCTGAGTTCCACCGCCGGTCTTCATGGTAAGAAAGATGCTCGAGGGTGTGTTGGATTGATCGCTGGCGAAAGTCCGTATCTCGCGTAAGCTGTCATCCGAGAACTTCTCCGGGAAATGACATTGCTCACAGGTGTCCCGCGCAGGTCTTAGATCGTCGGCTTGGATGGGAAATTCATATTGCTTAAAGGCAAGGGATATGATGTGTTTGATATCCCCCGCCTTCCGAGTGATTCGCGTAGCGATGAAGTCACGACCGATATGGCATTCTACGCAATCAACCCGGGCATGTGGCGAGGCCTGGTAAGACGTGTATTCCGGTGGCATTGTGTGACAGGCGGTGCCGCAGAACTCAGGTGAATTTGTGTATTCCCAGGTGTAGACTCCTGAGATAAGCACAACCAGGCTTAAGAAGCCCAGGAAGATATAGGGTAAAAGGCGCACGATGCGGCGGCTTCCAGGTGGCGGGAAGAAGAATCCTTGCAGCCATGTTCGAATCCGTCGCATCATGATATTTGTCTCCTTCGGCGCTCAGTCCTGGGCACTATTGCGGTGCGCCAATATCGATCCAGTCTCGGACACGAGCGATTTCTTCAATGCTAAGCTGTCCGGGGTGGTCGCCGGTAGCTTGGCGGATGATAAGTAAGCTGTTTGCGGAGTCGCCGGGGATTATCAACAGGCCGCTCACGCCTCCCGTGAGGGCCGGCTGATAGTCGCTAAGATCAAGACCACCCAGTCCGGAGGGGTCCGAATGGCATAGAACGCATTTCTCCTGGAAAAGCGCGCCGATACCCGCATCCCACGTGGCTCCGATTTCTTGTGGGAGCTTTGTTGGTAAGGCAGTCGGCAAGGGCGTCGGGGTTAGTGGGGCATAGATGGAAACTCGTTCCGCGGGTGGGAGTGTCGTGATGGAAGTCTCCTCTATAGTTACGAAGGCATAAACTCCCGCAAGCATAATAGCGGCTATAACAGCATAAATTGAGAAGTAAATCTTCCGGCGCTTACGAAGGATCTCCGGTGCGACGCGTTTTATTGCGCCCGCTTTTATATCGGCCAACTCGAGAGGGTGCTCCTCCAACATTTCCTGCTCATCGAGGTGCCCGCTGATCATGCTTGTGTTAAATCTTCGCAGGTGAACGTGATAGAAATGCCAGACGATGATCGCCAAAACGGCGAGTACCGCCTCGGCACCGTGCGCGGCTTTCGCCGCCGGGATGAATTGACCGGGCAGGAAGCGGGTGGTGGCGATGGGATTCCACATTGCGAAACCGGTGATCGCCATGACAACTGTACCCCAGACAACAGCCCAGTATTCGGCTTTTTCTTCGAAGGTGTAGCGACCCTGCTGGACCTTCTCTTTTACGAATCCGAGATTGTGAAGTAACGCTTTCCAGGCGACTCGAATGTCGTTCAATCCCGGTAGCATATTCATTGGTGAACGACGCACATATACCTTGTAGCCGACAACACCGATGTGGTAAATGGTCTCGAACATCATCATTGTCGCAGCCAGGCGATGGATGACGCGCACCGTCTCGATCCCGCCAAGCAGTACAATAATTCCCTGTGCTATCCCGAGAGAAGCGAACCTCTGTACCAGACCGGTCACAGCCAGTGTGGCGAAGGTGATGACGAAAAGCCAGTGTTCAGTGCGTTCAGGGATTGCGAAACGAAGGTATTTAGATCGTTCTTCACTCATCGCCCACACCCTCGCGCCTTTCAATGAGCCGGCGAATGCCATCGCTAGCGACGAATAAAACCATGCCGCCGATCACCCCCGGGATTATGATCTTATAGAAGAGGTCCACATAGAAGACGGCAGGATTGTGCTCCAAGCTGGGTTTATAGTGGCCTAACCACGCGCTGGGGAAATTCTCATCGGCGTCCGGATGACACTTTTGGCATGTCGTCAACAGATTGGTTTTAATGACCCGACTCTCCGGGTCATCTACTTTGCGCATATCATGGACTCCGTGGCAATCGATGCAAACTGGCTTGTTGGTTTCCTGATCTGGTGCGGTCTCCTCAAAGAGAATCACGGTTGTGCCGTGAAAATCGGCAACATAGGTATCGAAGACATCGGTGCTCACTCCGTAGCGTTCCATCCGTTCTTCGTCTGCATGGCAGTCGGCGCAGATTTGGGGCGAGAAGAGGTGGAAAGAGCTCGATGTAGGACCTTCGACGTCGTGCACGCCGTGGCAATCGGTGCAGGTGGGGACATCTGGATTGCCTTCCCCGAGGAGAGTCGAACCGTGAACACTTTCCTTATATTCGTTATAAATCTGGGAGTGACAGCGCTCGCATGTATGGGGGATCCGGCTTCGGGGGATGTCAGGAGGCTGGGTGCTGTGAGGATTGTGACAGTCAGTGCATACGGCAGCCTCTAGATTTCCGCCGGCGAGTGATCTTTGATGCACGCTGTCGAGAGTCGCGTCGTACTTGTCCTGATGACAATCAGCACAAAGGGTATATTGATCGAGGGTGAACTCCCGTATCGAGCGAGCCGAGACAGGCTCATGAGGGAAGCCATCGAAGCCCGTGTGGCAATCGACACAAGCAATACCCTCTCTGCCGTGAGAGGATGTAATGTAGGATACGCCGTCGACAGTCAGATAAAGAACCTGGTCTGGGGCAAGCTCCATTTGCATGCCGGGAACGTCATGGCAGGCCAGGCAGGCGTCGTTATCGAGGCCTTGCTGGCGAGGGGGGACTTCGCCGCCGTCAGCGGAAGCGCCACTCACCCCGAGAAGGGAGAGCGAGATCAGGCTGAGTGTCAGGATAACTGCGACTCGAATGATCAGCCGACTTCTCATGCATCCGCCTCCACGATTTGCTGATGGATCAAAACTCCGAAAAAGCGTTATCATTCCGACCTCTTATACTCTCATCACGAGTCTGTTAAGAATTGAGGCGTAACCTGACCTCATCATCGTTTTCATCGGCCTTTACGCCGTTATACCCAGGGTGACATGCGGTAAACAACCCACTCGAATGGGTAGTGCCGCCCATTGTATCGTAACTTTGTGCCGAATAACACAAAGTTTGGGTAGATAGAGCGACATGTCATGCGAGGAGCGGGAAGAATGTCATGTTGTAATGTGGTCCAAGATACTCCTGATACGCTCTAAATATATACAGCCTACTTCATTCGTAGATGGCCATGAAGGTACTTGTGCGTGCCGGGGTGCTGCTTGTAGATCTTATGAGGTTTAATAATCTATTTTACGGGGATTGGTATGTTGGACATAAATTGGCGCGCAGGCGGGCCAGGGTGAACCTGGCCCGCCAAAACATCAGAGAACGACTTCCATTTTATGGTGCATCAACAGGCAGAGTCTGGGCGAATGTGAGTACGTCAATCACATACTGCAGATCCCAACCCATATCGATCGCCGAAGGCATGCCGCTGCCGGGTTGACCGGCGCGTACCTTGTGGACGAATTCCCATGGGTTATCGATCGCGATGGTGCCGATGTACTCAGGATCGTCATCACTACCGAAGTTGATCATGGTGCCGTCATCACCGTGGCAAGCGACGCAGGTGCTGGCGAAGAGCGCCTCACCACTCACACCGTCACCGCCGACAGGGGTACTGGAGCCATAGTCGACGACATCTCTCATGTCGATTTGGCCCTCTTTGATGAAGGTAGCCAGGTCTGTCATAGCTGCTTCACCCATGGCGGAGAAGTTGTGGTCAGGATCAACGTTCCCGCTGATCTGAGCAACGATATCTTCCAGGGATTTATCCTGGGCGAAGAACACACCCGGGAAGCCAGTGAAATGTGAGCCGGATCCGTAGGGGCCGAGCGCACCCATATAATCCCAACCATGACACTCCTTGCAGCGCCAGGTATCATCGCCGCTGCGGGTGTTGGTATTTTGGCGAGCCCAGAGAGCGATGTCCTCCGCTGGTTCATCGAGACCCGCTTCTTTCCACCACTTGTCGTACAGCCGACCACCGCGCGAAACGGATATGGTCCCGGGGGCTTCGATGGGCAGACTCTGGGCAAAGGCAAGTACATCCATCACGTCCTGCATGCTCCAGTCGTTGTGGCGTAGGCTGGCTGGCATAGCCGAGCCGGGTTGGCCGGCGCGCACTTTATGGGTGAACTCCCAGGGATTGCCGAGGGCGATAGTCCCGACGTATTCGGGGTCATCATCGTCGCCGAAGTTAATAGAACGACCATCAACGCCGTGGCATACGGTGCAAGTATTGCCGTAGAGTTCCTGGCCATGATCGGCATCGGCTTCCAGCGGGGCTTTGGTTTCATAGTCGATAAACTCATGCAGATCGACCAAACCATCTTGTAAAAAAGTGACCATGCTGCCGAGAGCTTCTTCACCCATCGCCGAGAAGTCGTGGTCGGCGGTTGTTGAACCATCCAGCCAACCAAGCAGCTCCCCGTCACTCATTCCACTGGCATCGAAGACACCGGGGAAACCGGTGAAGTGTGACCCGGAACCATAGGCACCGTCGGCGCCAAAGTAATCCCAGCCGTGGCACTCCTTGCAGCGCCAGGTATCATCGCCGCTGCGGGTGTTGGAGTCCTGTGTCGCCCAGAGTGGATGGTCCACTGCGGGCTCGTCAACGTCGACGACTTTCCACCATTTATCGTAAAGCTTCCCCCCATCCGTCACGGATCCACTCACTTCGACCTTCGGCGGTTCAACCGGAGCCTCGGTTGCTGGCGCCAGCGTTGGCGCTGCTTGCTGGGAGCAGGCAGCAGCCAGAAGCCCCACAACGAGCACCGTCACACCAATTAAGATTGTCTTGCCTTTCATATTCTCCTCCGTTGATATGGGTTTTCCGAAATCGGATTCTCTTATTATCTAATCGACCGAATCGCTGCTACAGACTTGAACCTCCTTTCAATTGATAGTCCCGATTGCGACTCACTTACGGTGCGAGTGAGCCGAGGTAAGTGATCACCTGCCATTGAGATTCCTGGCTGAGTTGATTGCCAAAAGAAGGCATAGCGCCCACGCCCTCGCTGATCGCACAGTAGAAGTTGCCAGGGGATTCGTGTAGCTTGTCCTGTGCTTCCCCGGATGTGAAATCGGGAGTGTTTGGCAATCCACCGCTTCCATCCTGTCCATGGCATAGAACGCATTGAGCCTGGTATGTCACCTGCCCGGTTTCGATAGCTGTGAGATCTTCCCACGCGAGTGGGTTCTCTTGCCCCGGATTGCAAGCAGCTGGAGTTTTAGTGGGGGCTTGCGGACCGACGCTGACGACTTCCTCGGTAAGAGTAGGGTCATAGGTGAAGGTGCGCAGGTAGTCGATTACATCCCAGCGCTCATCCTGGCTAAGGCGTGACTGCCAGGCAGGCATGGAGCCGCGGCCTGCGGATTGTCGAACGGCGTTGTGGAGTCGATCGGGGTTATAGAGCACCTGAAGCCCGGCCTGGCCGCGCGCGCACAACTTACCGCGGTTTAAGGGATGGTTTGGATTGCCTTCAATCTTGCGCGCCCGTCCATTGATTACGCGCACAATAATTCCACAACCGGCTGGGCATTGGCGACAGGTTGATGCAAACCAGGTTGCCCTTCCCGGGAGTCCTTCCTCGGGCGGACGCACAAAAGGTTCAAGGGCGATACGGCGCACCTGGGGGCTCAGCCCGCTCGCGGCTGCCGCTCCAGCAACGACTTTTAAAAAGGTCCGGCGTGATATCTCTTTTCCCACAATGCTCCAATCTCACTTATGACAGGCTAAACAATCGGTAAGTCTGGCAACATTTTCCGTAGGCTGGTCTAAATGGCAGTCAAGGCACCAACCCATATCCATTTCAACGACAGGCTTGGCAACCAGAATTTCACCCACGTTGCCATGGCAGGTCTCGCAACTCACGCCGGC
>DAOUTT010000325.1 GCA_030668545.1 Anaerolineales bacterium
ATCAAAAAACGGAAGAGGCACTAAACATTCCTCCGTCGTATAGGGGCATCTGTCCTGCAAACCACACCCTTTTATCAGCGTGCGTGCCGTGGGAGTCTCTCCCTTAAGCAGCAGTCGCTCTCTCCTGACGGTTGGGTCAGGAATCGGTATTGCGGAGAGCAACGCCTTCGTATAAATGTGTGATGGGTGATCGAAAACATCTTGGGTACGTCCCATTTCAACGATCCGCCCCAGGTACATGACCAAAACGCGATCGCAGATATGACGGATCGTACTCAGATCATGGGATATGAATAAATATGAAAGGTTTAATTCCCTCTGCAGCTTACGCAAGAGGTCAATAACATGGATGCGCAGTGACATATCGAGTGAAGATGTGGGCTCATCGAGGACGATAAATTTTGGATTAGTAATCATTGCTCTGGCAAAGCCGATGCGCTGCTTCTGTCCTCCGCTGAGTTGGTGAGGTAGGCGAGCCAGATGTTCCATCTCAAGATTGACACTGTCCACAGCATCGGACAGCTGCTCTTCTCCAGTGTACATGCCGTGAAGCGTCAACGGTTCCTTCAAAGTTCTGTGCATGGAGAACCGGGGGTTGAGAGATTCGCCAGGGTCCTGGAAGACCATCTGAAATTCGCTCCGCATCCTGCGCAATTGATCAGAGGATAGTGCGGTGATATCTTCTCCATTGAAGACGATGCGCCCACTTGTGGGATTTTCTAAACGCAGGATGCAGCGAGCAGTTGTGCTCTTGCCGCATCCGCTTTCTCCAACGAGCCCGACGGCTTCACCAGGATAAATCTCAAAGCTCACGCCATTCACGGCGTGGATCGTGCTCTTTCCTTCTTTGAAATGTTTATGCAGATCCTCAACGCGAACCAACGGATCCGTCATTGAATCTCCTGAGACACTTTATGGCATACAACCATCTGGCTAGCCGAAATATTTAATGGATGCGGTCGGTGATCCCAGCATGGGTCAAATGCATACGGGCAACGATTCGCGAATCGGCAGCCAGGGTTCTCGTAATCTATACTCGTAAATGCCATCGCTTTTGAAGTGTCAAGCTCGCTTGGCATGTCAACCCGCAGAACGCTTGAGAGTAAGCGCTCCGTATAGGGATGACGCGGTTGCGCAAACAGCTCATGTACCGGAGCAACCTCCATGATTTGCCCAGCATACATCACTGCCACCCTCTGACAGACCTCGCTGACGACCCCCAGGTCATGCGTGATGAGCAGCAGTGAGGCTTTCGTTTCAGCCCGTATGTCTTTAATTAACTCGAATATCTGAGCCTGGATAGTTACATCGAGTCCCGTAGTGGGCTCATCTGCGATAAGGAGGGTGGGACGGCAGGCGAGCATGATGGCGATGAGAACTCGCTGTGCCATTCCTCCACTCAATTGATGTGGATAGGCACGGGCTCTGCTTG
Source organism: Anaerolineales bacterium (assembly GCA_030668545.1). GTDB lineage: Bacteria > Chloroflexota > Anaerolineae > Anaerolineales > E44-bin32 > E44-bin32. Next base: position 1,433 of record DAOUTT010000325.1, read on the forward strand.
CAGCATCAGGTATGCCCACGCGCACGAGAAGATGGATCGCTTCCTCGTACGCCCCACTCTTCGACATCTCATGATGAAGGGAAACGGCTCGTGCGACCTGGTCCCCAACCCGCATAAGGGGGTTTAGCGCAGCTCTAGGATTCTGAAAGATCATGGCGATCTCATCACCGCGTATTGCTCTCATCTCACGAGCGGACAATTTGAGAAGGTTTGATTCGCCAAAGAAAATTTCACCACCGACGATCTCGGCAGCTGGGGGCAGAAGACGCATGATAGAAAGCGCCGTCATGGTCTTTCCTGATCCGCTTTCCCCGACGAGACCCATCACCTCGTGAGGAAACACATCGAAGCTCACACCCTGAAGCACCGAACGAGGTACTTGTTGATTCTCGCCCTTGAACTCCAGGGTAAGATCAAAGACCCTCAGCAATGGTTCTGCGGTCATCGTTCCTCACGCGCAGTAATATCTCTCAGCCCATCCCCGACGAGGCTGAATGCGAGGGCGGCAATGACAATGGCCACCCCTGGAAAAAGCCAAACCCACCACTCACCGGTGATGATGCGTTGCGCACCCTCCGCAACCATTACGCCCCACTCCGCGGTAGGGGGCGTAATCCCCAATCCGAGGAATGCGAGACCGGCAGCGTCAAGAATTGCCCATCCCAGAACGAGGGTCATCTGAACAAACGAGGGTGTCAAAGAATTCGGAAGCAAGTGCACAATCATCACCCTCCAGCGAGGGTTGCCAACACTCACGGCGGCATCAGCGTACTGCTTGGTCCGGTTACTGAGCATTTCTCCCCGCGTAAGACGGATGAAATAGGGAACGTAAGCGATGGCAATGGCGATGATTATGTTGGTGACGCTGTCTCCTAGAACTCCGGCGATGGCCATCGCGAGAATAAAGGCAGGGAAAGCGAGCAGCACGTCTACAATGCGCATCACAACATCGTCCAGCCAGCCACCATAGTAGCCGGCAATAGCGCCGATGATCGATCCGATGAGAAAAGCGCTGATCGCGACAGAAAAAGCTACACTGAGGTCCAACCTGGTAGCGTATAGAACACGAGAAAATATATCTCGGCCGAACTTGTCAGTACCCATGAGAAATTCTTCCGACGGTGGTTGTAAGATGGCACTCGGATTAGTTTCGGTCGATCCGAAGGGGGCAATCTCAGGACCGATGATGGCAATCAAGAGGTAGAAACCAATCACGATGAGCCCGAACGAAAGCAAAGGCCATGTACGGAGGAAGTTGGTGAATTTCTTGAGCCTTGCGGCCCCCGTCATCCCTTTGTCGGTCGTAGATGTAATTTCAGCAGCCATGTTAATCCAAACGAATCCGCGGATCGATAAATCCATAGGCAAGATCAATGAATAGATTCAAGGTCACATACATCACTGCAATGAGCAGGACAAAACCTTGCACAGCGTTGAAATCGTTGATCGTGAG
>DAOUTT010000180.1 GCA_030668545.1 Anaerolineales bacterium
CCTGTGGCCTCACCCTACCCTGATACAAGCCGAAAACAGAGCTTGCGCAATCCAGATCTCATGTGGACTCAGGCAGCTCTGCTGCCGGTCGCAAGCGGAGCTTGCGCACTCGAAAATACTAGGAATCCACGCGTCCGTAACGATAATATGCGGCGCAAGCGCCCTCCGCTGAGACCATGGTCGCCCCTAAAGGTTGTTCAGGCGTGCATTGCCTGCCGAAAGCTTCACAATCATGCGGCTTTTTTAACCCCTGCAGGATCAAGCCGGCGATGCAAAGCGGTGATTCCTCCGCTTGAATATCCGCAACATCAAACCGTCCCTCGGCATCGAAGGCGGCAAACTCCGGTCGCAGCTTCCATCCGCTTTGCGGGATTACCCCGATCCCGCGCCATTTTCGGTCACAAGTTTCGAAAACGCGCTCGATCAAAGCCTGCGCCGGCTTATTTCCCTCAAAAGTCACCGCTCGCGCATAGGCGTTCTCCGCAGCCACTTCCCCGCTTTCCAACAAGCGCATCACATGCAGGACACCACGCACGATATCCAGCGGTTCGAAGCCCGTAACGACAATCGGAACGTTATAGGTCTCCGCAATGGGTGGATATTCCCAGTAGCCCATAACGGCGCAGACGTGCCCGGCGGCAAGAAAACCCTGCACCCGGTTATGAGGCGAACTGAGAATGGCGTGGATGGCCGGGGGGACGCGAACGTGCGACACGAGCACACTAAAATTATCCAATCCAAGCGCTTGCGCCTGCGATACGCTCATTGCATTTGGCGGTGCGGTGGTTTCGAATCCAATGGCGAAAAAAACCACCTCGCGATCGGGGTTCTGCTGCGCTATTTTTACAGCGTCTAGAGGCGAGTACACGACGCGAACATCCCCACCCGACGCACGCACAGAGAAAAGATCCCGCTCTGACCCCGGGACACGGAGCATATCGCCGTACGATGTGAAGATCACCTCCGGCCGTGAGGCGATGGCGATCGCTTTATCAATCAACTCCAAAGGCGTCACGCATACGGGGCAGCCTGGTCCATGTACCAGTTCAATTTCAGAGGGTAGAAGTTGGTCGATGCCATAGCGGACGATGGAGTGCGTCTGACCCCCGCATATCTCCATCACCACCCAGGGTTGAGTTACGGTGCGGTGAATCTCATCCAAAACGCCTTTCACCAGATCAGCGTCACGGTATTCGCTTACATATTTCACGTTGCGCCGCCTTCCGGACCGATTTCATCTTCGATATTTATTATCTGGCGCAATAAGTCGAGTGTCTCTTCCGCCTCTTCTTCGCTCATCTGATTGATGGCGAAGCCGACGTGCACAATGACGTACTCCCCGATCTCAACCTCAGGGACATATTCCAAACACACCTCGCGCTTAACCCCGCCGAAGTCGACCTTCCCCATTTTCAAACCATTTGCTTCATAAATCTCGTTCACTCTACCGGGCACACCTAGACACATCCGCATTACCTCCGCTTCGTCGACTGTCAGCTTATCTCATTCCCCTATAGAACTCGACAATATCTTATGGGCGGCGATGGCAGCTTGCCCGAGAGCCAGTCCGCCATCATTCGCTGGAACCTTACGATGAATTAAGATTTCGAAATTATCCCCCCGCAATAGATCAACTGTCCTTCGCATCAAGAACATATTCTGCCACACTCCGCCGCTAAGGACGACCCTATCTAATCCGTGTTTCTCACGAGCGCTGGTACAGACTTCGAGAACCGCCTGCGCAACTCCATTGTGAAAACGGGCCGCGATCACCGGTACCGAAACGCCATCACTCAAGTCGCTGACGATGGAACGGATAACCGGGGCAGGATCTAGCAAACCATCACGGGTGCCAAATTGAAAGGACCCTGTTTCGTCCCGGTCCGCATGAGACTCGAGTTCAATGGCCGCTTGCGCCTCGTAATTGACCTCCTGCCGCAATCCGATCAAAGCGGAGACAGCGTCGAATAAGCGCCCCATACTCGATGTTTGCGGGCTGTTCAACCCGGTCTCGAGCTGCCGTGCGACTACGCGCTGCTCTTCTTTGCTCGCTGCTTTGACAGGAGGAAGATCATCGCTCCAGGGAAGCCCGGCTTGATGGAGCCATGCCAGCGCCAAGCGCCAGGGTTTAACCACGGCGGCGTCACCTCCAGGCATGCGCATGTAGTCTAAATGGGCAAAACGCTCAAACTGTCCGTAGGCAGCAACCAGCACCTCACCACCCCAAATCGCCCCGTCCTCTCCATAGCCGGTGCCGTCGAAAGCGACTCCGATGACATGCTCATCCGCCGGCAAGTTGTGCTCTGCCATACAGGCAGCGATGTGCGCATGGTGATGTTGAATTCCTATGGCCGGTAAATCATCGCGCTCTGCCCGCTCGGTCGCATAGCGGGTTGCCAGGTAATTCGGGTGTAGATCGTAGGCGATAGCCTCTGGGGTAACCCGGAATAGACGTTCAAAATGGATGATCCCATCTTCGAAAGACTGCAAGGTCTCATAGTTTTCCATATCGCCGATATGCTGGCTCAGGAAGGCATAGGGTCCCTTCGTCAAACAGAAGGTGTTCTTCAATTCTGGACCTGTGGCTAAAATGGATGGGCTTTCCCAGGCGAGGTTAAGCGGGAAAGGTGCATAGCCACGTGAACGGCGTAATAGATAGGCCCCACCATCGAAGGCGCGGACGACAGAATCGTCGCAGCGCGTGTGGATATCGCGATCATTCATCAAGAATGCGTCAGCAAGGACAGCCAGCCTGGTACGCGCCTCTTCATTATCCGTGGCGATCGGCTCCTCACTCAGATTGCCGCTGGTCATGACCAACGCCTCTGGAAACCCATCGGCTTGCTCAAGAAGAAGTTCATGCAGAGGAGTGTAGGGCAGCATCAACCCGATCGTGTTTTGCCCGGGCGCGACTGCATCGCTGATGGTTGACCCGCTTTTACGATCGGCGATCACAACCGGACGCTCCCTCGAGAGCAACAGGTCCCTTTCCGTCTCACCAAGTTCACAATGATCCCCGGCTGCATCGACGTTATAAACCATGACAGCAAAAGGCTTGTTTACGCGCAGCTTGCGTCGCCGCAATTCGGCCACTGCTTCGTCATTCGTCGCATCACAGGCCAGGTGGAACCCTCCCAGCCCTTTAACGGCCAAGATTTTCCCCTCTCTTAATAACTTCCGTGCTGCTTGAAGCGCATCTTCCCGAACAGCTCTCTGAACGCCGTTGTCTTCCAGCCAAATCTGCGGTCCGCAGTCAGGACAGGCTACTGGCTGAGCGTGGAAACGTCGATCACGCGGATCGTGATATTCCGCGGCGCATTCCGCGCACATCTCGAAAGGTGCCATCGTCGTATTCGGGCGGTCGTAGGGGATGTCCTGGATAATTGTGAAGCGCGGTCCGCAGTTTGTGCAGTTAATAAATGGGTAACGGAAGCGTCGGTCAGAGGGGTTGTATAGTTCCCGGCGGCAATCCGCGCATAGACTCACATCGGGCGAGATCGGTTGGGATGCATCCGCGAAGGCCTTAGAAGGCAGAATCGTGAAATCCTGATGTAGTCCGGGATCACATGTCTCAACCTCCATGGAATCGATCCGTGCCAACGGAGGAGCGTCCGTTCTCAAAGACGCCACAAACATATCCAGCGCGTTCGGCGTGCCGTCGACCTCGATCTCGACCCCAGCCGATGTGTTGCGCACCCAGCCCGTCAGCGACGATGTCTCGGCTAACGAGAAGACAAACGGGCGGAAGCCCACCCCCTGGACTACGCCCTGTATGTGGATCCGAACGCCGCTCACCTCACTCATTGAACAACTCGACGATGAGCCTCCATTTCGGTTTCCACCCATGCAAGATAAGCATCCAGCCCTTCCTCCGAACGGCAGGAAAGCGGGAAGGTCACTAGACCGGGGTTGAGAATCTCCACGCCCTGTCGAAAGTACTCCATGTCAAACTCAACATAGGGAAGGAGGTCTGTTTTGTTGATCACCAGTGCTTCTACGCCGCGATACATTCCTGGATATTTATAGGGCTTATCATCCCCTTCGGGCACAGAGGCTATGAGTACACTCTTATGAGTCCCGAGTTGAAAGCTCGCCGGACAGATGAGGTTGCCAACATTTTCAACGATAAGCAGATCTATCTCTTCGAGAGGCAGTTCTAATAGAGCCCCTTGGAGCATGATCGCATCGAGGTGGCATTCCCCTCCTGTGTTGATCTGCACCGACTGCGCGCCTGCCGCGGCCGCACGGTCAGCGTCGATACTTGTCGCCACATCGCCGTCAATGACGGCGAGCTTCAGTCTGTCTTTAAGTTTCTTTATCGTATGCTCGATGAGCGAGGTCTTGCCAGCTCCCGGCGATGCCATGAAATTCAAACCCAGGACCCCGGCCGAATCGAGGGCAGATTTATTCTGCGCGGCGATATGATCATTTGCGCTGAGGATTTTCTCCACAATTGGGATGCGCTCTTTCATGCCAGCCCTCCCTGTAAACATGTCAACATTGTTAATAGCTACTCCACTTCAATCGCTTCCAGGCGGAATTCCTCTCCCGCCACAATCCGCACATCCCGACTGCCGCACGCAGGGCAGCTCAGATCGAGTTCTTCAGGGTGATAGCTCTCACCACACGCCTGACAGACAATCTCGATCCTCACACGACGAAAGTGCAGCACCGCGCCCTGCGCGGCTGTTCCGTCGCTGACGATATCCCAATAGAACTGCACCGAATCATCAATGATGGAGGAGAGCTTGCCGATAACAAGGTGGATATCCGTGATTTTATCCGCCTCGGCTTCTGCAGCATGACGCAGAGCGATCTCAAGGATGCTCTCCGTGATCGAAAGTTCATGCATTAGACCTCCGAGTTCCTAGCATATCCGCCCCATATTAACCGCCAAAGTGGAATATGTCACTTAATATCTACGAATTCACTCCAGATTAGGTTTATATCACCGCGGATGTTTGGAACGATCGATGAGAGAATGTTGTACCCAATGAAAGCGCGACCGCACGCCCGATGTAGCCAGAGCGTGCGGTCTTGAGAGGATGAGGTGCAATACAGACGGTGATGGGTTGAACTTGTGGGTGGGTTTCTATGGATAAACCCAGGCCTCAAACAGCGAACTCAGGTCGCAATCACACTTCTCCTCAGCGAGACGCTTGAAGTTTTCCCCCGTTCCGATATCCCACTTATATTCTTGTGCGTATGTCTTGATGAAATCATCAAACACGTCCATTCCCATCG
>DAOUTT010000004.1 GCA_030668545.1 Anaerolineales bacterium
AGATGTTCCATCAACGCAATCGCGTATTTCCTCGATGTTTGAAATTTGTCACGAACATCTGCGACCGAAATCGTTCCGTTTTCTTTTAAATCCTCCGTAACTTTCTCGACCATCTCATCGTACGTATCCGTCTTAAAGATAACGTCCTCTGATACCTGCACCAGCGACCCGCTCTCAAGCAGGAAGCGGGCGAGATCATCTCCTATTTCCTGCTTGGTCTCTTTTAGTGATGGCGGAGCATAGGGATTAGAATCGAATTTCAATAGAAGCTGATCCACTACTCTTTTCTCATTATCTTCAAGCTGAACCCTGTGGTCCTTTAAAGACACATACCCCTTAACAATTACAACAGTTCCGTCTTTTACTGCTTCTTCTAGCAGGAAAGTTGCTAGCTTCGTCTCTACCTCCATTTTGCTGCGCAATTCTTCGATTGCCATTCCGATCTGGAGTGGATTTGTGCGATGGTAATCGGCCAAGATTTTTCGAATCCGATCGACTACCGTAAGCCATGTGTTCTTGCCCATGACTAACGAAGAAGACTCCACAGATAACTCACTTTCGTTGAGTGAGATTAGTTCACCGTTTTGGATTAATTCTCGAATTGCTTTTTCTGCATCCTCGTCAGAGATGCCCGCCTCTTTCAAAGCATCAGACAAGGGTGCTGGCCCCATCCCCTCGAGCGTTCGCTGTAAAACAGTTGCAGGAGTTCCTCGAAGAAAAGCTTCTAGTTGTTCAATTACAGCATGGTCCTTTAAGCGATGTCTTCGTTTTGGATGCGCATCAGCAACTACACCGCCTCCCAATGTTGAGCTGGGCGAAGGTCGTCGTAGAATAAATCGGTCTCCCCGAATAAGGATGACGGGGATTGCGAGAAGAAGCTGTAGCCATCCCTCTTCGCCCGGGTTGAGCACCTCACGACCCAATAAACGTACCTTAGCAATACGCTGCGCCGCACCTGTATACAATTTGACTTCCTGATTATGGCGCATAACATGATCCGCATCTGCCAACAATCGAAAGTGAACGTCAATCATGGTCGTCGTTTTATAGGATCCAGGTTTTATTACGACTTCTCCGCGCTCCACATCATCCACTTCTAATCCGCTGATGTTCATCGCTACCCTGCTCCCTTGGAGGGCATGGTCCAATTTCTCTTTATGCGTTTGCAGGCCTCGAATTCTTCCTTCTGAACCACCCGGGTGGATCTCGACCGAATCGCCAACCGTAAATGCGCCATCGAGCAGTGTTCCCGTTACAACTGTCCCGAAACCAGCGATAGTAAATATCCTATCAATGGGCAATCGAGGAGCACCTCGATCCTTACGCAGTGGAATTTCCTGTAAGATACTTTGCAGCGATGTCACCAACTCATCAAGACCTTCGCCCGTCTTTGCTGAGACTCGTACAATCGGTGATTGCCCAAGCGAAGAAACGCTTACTAGCTTCGATACATCATCTTCAACCAAGGCCAGCCATTCATCATCGACAATGTCCATCTTCGTCAGCGCGATGATACCTTTTTGCACATTTAGAAGGTCCAATATTGAGAGGTGCTCTCGTGTTTGCGGCATTACTCCCTCGTCTGCCGCTACGACAAAGAGAACCGCATCGATCCCGCCCGCTCCCGCCAACATGTTTTCGATAAAATCGCGATGTCCTGGTACATCTACAATGCCAACGGATTCGCCATCCGGCAATGTCAGCCAGGCGAATCCTAAGTCGATCGTCATCTGCCTTCTTTGTTCTTCCGCAAGCCGGTCGGGATTGATACCGGTTATCGCTTGAACGAGAGAAGATTTCCCGTGATCCACATGTCCTGCTGTTCCAATTACACGCATGGAAACTTCCTGCAAATACTTAGTTAGAGGGTTACCTGCCTCTTGAATCTAATTCCGTCATCCATTCTCGAAGCGTAGATAACAGTTCTGCTAGTCGCCTTCTATCGCTTACTTCGATCTCTCCCAACCGATCGAGTCCATTGGCGAGATTCGATGAAATCTCATCGTTCTCGGATCGCAGCTTATCATGCAGCCTCGTATGTTCGTTCCGGCGCTCATCCATAGTTAAGGTATACGTGCTCCAGCGCCTGTGATCTTCAGATTGAAATTCTCCCCACTCATGCTTCATCCGGTCTTCAGCAAGGCGCTGCATTTCACCCACCTCTGTTATCCTGCGCTCTAATCGCTCGATAACTTCTTCGAGGTCGCTTTGCATCTGTTTCAAAATACGATGTGTTTCTTCGTAGGCGACCATTCGCTCATCGATCGTTTCAGCCCTTTTCTCGAAAGCTGAATGGCTCTGCCCCCAATCTTTCAATGTCTTCTCAAATTCAACAATTGTTAACCCTTGACTCTCCATCCAGAGCTCCTGCGTTTCGCGACGCTCTTTCTCACTCGCTTGAAATTCATTCGCACGCACTTCCAACCGATGATATAAACTTTCTAAGGACTCTACCCTCGTCTTAGTTCCATCAATACCTTTCTTATGACTTTCGAGTAGGCTTTCAGTCTTTGTTAAACGTTTGACAACCTGTTTCTGATTTTCACTCAAGGAGACCGTTGCTCTTTTTCCAGTTTCGTGCGCTTCAAATACGTTCTCTTGCTTTTCCTTGATAGTATTGAGTTCTTTGTTTATTCGAATCTCCTCTTTGCGACGATTCTCCAGTAGTTGTTCGAATTTTTCTAGTCGCAGTAGCTCTTTTCGAACGTTGTCGAGTCTTTTAGAAAACTCTTTTTGGTCTGTCTTATGGAGAATTTCAAGGCTTTTTTCTTTCGCGGTGCGTCTTTCTTCAACATCTTTTAATTGTCGCGATATTTCACTACGATGCTTCGCTAAAGCATCGTCCATCTGATGGATCCTCGCTGCGAGAGCCGCCGTACGGGATGTTTCATCAGATAATCCCAAGATTTTTTGTTCGAGTTTCTCGATGGATTCTTCAAGATTTGTGTTTCGATCATGAAGAGCCTGCAGCTGTTGAGAGTCTTTAATCCTCTGCTCATCAAGCCATTTAAGCCTTTTCTCAACCTGTTTTTGATCCATATTCCTGCCTCCTGCGGAAAAGGCGATTAGTCTCTAGATTTGTAGAACATTATAAAAATAGATTCGCTAGTCCTGATGCAACATCTTCAACCCAGGGAAAGACAAGCTGCGGGAATAAACCAAGAAGCAGTAGCAAAAGAATTCCACCCAGAAGGAAGATCCGGGGCTCTTTCGAAACCGCGATTATATCGTCGTCATCCCTTCTTCCGAATAGAATGGCCGCCAATCTAATTACGAGCATTCCCAATCCAACCATCGAGAATAGTACTGTACCTGCCGCAAGCTTATCTGCATTGAGCACAACAGTTAAGAGAGACCATCTTACAGGAAATCCTGCTGTGAGTGGTGTTCCCGCAACCGAGAGTAACCCGACAAGAAATGCGGCTGCAGCAAAAGGCATTTTATATCCTACACCTCGCATCTGACTAACCAACCACGCTGAATTACATAAATAGGATAGCCCCAACGCGAGCACTCCAAGCGCAATCACGCGCACAGCGCTAAGACTTAATGCAAGACGGAAGGCATCTTCGGTTCCTGATCCAAGTGCTATCAATAACACACCCAAATCAACCAGCAATGCATAGGCCATTAATTTCTTGATGTCCCTTTGACTGGCGGAGAGCAGAACCGCTAGAATCGTGGTGATAATCCCCGCGATTCGAATCCCATCGTATATTAACGTTTGTTCTCTTAACCACACGTAACTGTCTAAGAATCTCAGCAAGAAGAAAAAACCAGCACTCTGAAGAATGACTAGAATAAAGACTAATATATATGGATCTGACTCCTCTACAGATTTTGGCAGCCATAGATGAAAAGGTGGGATAGTCATTAAAATCGCAAAGCCGAAGCCGAGCATAAATGTCACCCGCATGGCTAGAACCGGGGTTGCGCTTGTAATTCCAGCAACCTCTAACAACGAGCCTGTGAATAGGATGCTAACCATCGCAATCGTATATAGAATCAGCATTCTAGTTGCGCCAGTGCTTCTTGGATGCTGTTGCGTAACAAGGACAAACACCGCACCCATAGCTGCCAGCTCAATAAATACTGCCGCAAATACAAAGGGATCGACCATTAGCGACGCAGCTACAATTGCCAGGATTAATAACGCAACAGATGGGAAGAATCGATTTGCATTGACAAGCCAAGCTGCAGGCAAGAGAAAAGCGCCAGACAGATAGAGAAAACCAATTAGCGGTCGTACATTCTCGCTCAACGAAAACATACGCCCCAAGATTATCCACTCACTCGCGAACTTAATTGAAATTTCCCCGAAGAGAAACGCCTCATCAAAAGGTACCAACAACACAAATGCGGCAATGGATCCTGCCCCAATCGCGGCAGCAAACGCGGATGCCATTCGCTGGTGTCGCAGAACCAAGCACAATAACGAATATATAATGGTGAAAAGGAAAATAACCAGGCCCGCGCTCATGGGTCACGATTCTCCGATATCGCATAACGTATCTGGATAGAAATGATGTAACTGATTACGAGGACGATCCCCAGATGAACCATTGTCAGCAAGGCAATCAACGCTAACGCAGGTTCAATGAAACCGTAGATTAATTCAGCGCCCGATACAAATGTGAGTAAACCGATTCCGATCCTCAGCTGATCCGTTCCCAATCCTAAATTCAATAGACTGGCAGCAATTAGGAATAAAGCGCCCACACTCGCTTCTATTCTTATGTCAAATTGGGCAAATAAATTACTTCTTGCAACACTTACAGATGCAACCGTTACAAGAAGCAATGCAATGATACTAAAAGGAATATTTGCAGATAGCAGCTGATCATCCCCCCGCAAAGGATCATCACCAATTTGTCGAATTCCTATGTAAAAGATTACACACACTAGTAAGCCGGTTACCAATTTTGCTGCAACGCCTGCGGCTGGCAAACTCGTAGATGCCAGCCACGATACGGCTATGTATTGTGCCGCAAGAATAAGCATTGATCTTGGCTGTGGTCTCATGAGAGCGAGAGCACTTCCCGTAATGAAGAGAATGACCACAGGCAAAAACAAGTAATTATTGAGCCAAGTCATCTAAGATCACCTCAAAGCGAGAAGGAGTACCGCTACGAAGGCGAACATCCAAAGCATAGCCGCTTCACCCTCGAATAGTTCGCCAATAGATCTTGCCATGCTAAGAAAAGAACGAAGGATGTTCCAGATCAATGAGAATATCCATTGCGGATTTATGCGTAGGAACAAAGATCTCCATCGCGCAAATTCCTTCCCCTGAAGGTTGCGCAATGCAAAAAATGCACCCACACCAACGGCCCCTGCTGCTGCCGTAACAACACCTCCGGCAATACTGGAAGTCCCTTCAATCCAGAAACCCAGCCCTATACTAATCAAAACCGGTAGTGCCAGGCCCATGCTGTACATGACACGAACGAGACTTTCACTGTTCGGCCAAGGCTCCTCTTCCGTAAAGAAAAGATGGATCGCGCCGAGAGAGAGGCTGCTTAGGCCAATGATCCCTATCAATGCCTGAATCCATGCTCCCTCCTTCAACGCTGCTTGACCCATCACCGTTGCAATCAACCCTCCTGGACTCGCCGGCATTCCAATCAGCAGCGCCGCGGCGAAAATTGGCCATATGCGATGTGATGGTGTATGGACATTAATAAGCGATAGCAATGCTCCAACAAGCAATAGTAATATACTGGTCGCGAAGAGCACATCGCCATTTGCAGAAGCGTTGCTGCTTGCCAGGATTCCTACACCTGCGAGACCCATAACAAAAAATGGACTTGATAAGACTTGGTCCTCTTCAAACAACCAGCGCACTCCCCCTAGCAGGATGCCTATCGCCCCCGCCAATGCTAGCCACAATCTTATTGTTGGCGGTGCCCCATTTTCAAGAAATCTCGCCAGCAGCAATAACGCAAGCGTCGGCGGTAACAAACGCAATATTGAATCTGAGCCTCTCCGGAGAGAGGAAAGAGAAGGTAAAGCTAAATCCAATGGGATCACTCCCAACCGTACTAAAATCCCGAAGAGAAACAATATCGCTGCCGGCCTAGAGAAGGACGCAGCGTCAAGACCTGATCCAATTCCATCGATTGAGTTCATCCAGGCGGCTGCGACTATCAATAACACACTCACCAAGTCGACACCTACTCGCACAATCGCTCTGCGGAAATCGCCCACGTTTTCCGCGCGGTAAATAAAGTAAACAAAAGAGCATAAATCTAATAATGCAAATGTAAGTGCTACTGTGAACAAATTGAGAGCGAAAGCAACCAGCATAGCCAGCGCTGCGAACACAAACCAGAAAGCCCGGATGCCTGTCGAGGTGCTATCCGATCTTGTTGCAGCAGTAAGAAGCATCGAGAGAAGAACGGTCGAGATGCAATATACAAGCCCCCAGCTCATTCTGTCGAGTGAAAATTCCAGAGGAGTTTGAAATAGGTTTGCTGGTTGCCAGATTGAGAAACTAACAGCGTTCGGTATCGCCGCGAACATCAGTAACGACAGAAACCAAATGATCAATACGAGCAACGTGCTTACAGCCCATTGAGTTCGAGATGGGCGATTGCGGACTAACCATGTTGCACCCGCGGCGAGTAGGAGAGCGATAATTGGAATAAATAGCATACTTATCTTGTGGAGAAGTTCCTCAGCTTTTTCGACGTTTAGCATACCACGGAAGCGCCCTCATGCTATACTTTTTACGCTTCTTCGCACAAGCTAATCGCATGACGACGAAAAGAGAATTAATGAAATGGCCAAGCGAACCGCTCCTTCCAAGGATAACCCCTCTCCGAGCTCCGTTTCAATCGACGGGAACCACCTCACACTTTCGCAATTAGAATCTGTCGCTCGATTCAAAGCTCGAGTTGATCTCGATAGATCAGCAAGAGATCGTATTGACCAATCTGCACAAAACCTTAAAAGGCTTGCCTCTTCCAAGACCCCAATCTATGGTGTAAATACCGGCTACGGCATTTTTGCTGATAAGCGCCTGGATTCATCCCAGGCATCGAAGATCTCTGAGAATCTAGTTCTGAGTCACGCAGTTGCGGTTGGAGATCCCTTCCCAGAGGAAGTCGTTAGGGCTGCAATTCTCATTCGAGCCAACTCTCTTGCACATGGATACTCGGGCGTTCGAACCGAAATCATCGACGCCCTCCTTTCCTTATTGAATAAGGGCGTGACCCCTTACATTCCCTCCCAAGGCTCATTAGGTTCATCGGGAGATCTCGCACAATTGGCTCAACTCGCACTTGTAATAACAAATTCCGACTCTCATGTGTTTGGAGATGCTGAGGTGCAAGCCTGGTTCGAGGATTGCCTACTCCCTGGTCATGAGGCAATGAGCAAAGCCGGTATCGAGCTTATCGCACTCGGCCCTAAAGAAGGCTTGGCGCTCACGAACGGCGCGTCTTTCTCGACGGCTCTTCTCGCTTTGGCCGTCGTCGATTCACAGCGCTTGCTTTTCTCGAATGAAATCGCTTCGTCGATGACCCTCGATGCCCTTCTCGGCGTTTCTGCCGCTCTCGATGAACGGATCCATGCAGCGAGACCTTACCCCGGCCAACAAGCTGTTGCTCTAAGAATGCGTAAGCTCATTGCAGGTAGTCAGCTTATCGATAGCACTGCAAGGGTACAAGACGCTTACAGCCTGCGCTGTTGCCCTCAAATCCTCGGCCCTCTTTGGGATACGCTCGCTTACGCCGATACTGTCAGCAATATTGAGATTAACTCCGCAACCGATAACCCCCTGCTATTTGGCGATGACGTTCTCTCAGGGGGAAATTTCCATGGAGAACCTGTAGGTCTTGCCGCCGATTATCTAAAAATTGCGCTTTCAGAGGCTGGATCAATTTCAGAGCGGCGGATCTTCAGACTTTTGTCTGCGGATATGAATGCTAACCTCCCGGCCATGCTTATCGCAGATCGCGACAAGATCGGTCTCTACTCGGGCTTAATGATGCTTCATTACACAGCAGGCTCGTTGGCGCTTGAAAATCAAGCTCTGGCCAATCCTAATTCAACTTCTTCTGTGCCGACTTCTGCCGGCCAGGAAGACCATAACGCTAACTCGACAACAGCCGCCAGGAATCTTCGACTCATTGTTGAGAACTTGACCCGCATCACCGCAATCGAACTCATCTGCGCTTCCCAAGCTCTCGATTTACGCATGAAGGAAACCCCTGGGAAATCTCCAGGCGCGGGAACACTTGCTGCGCTTAAGCACATCCGTAAATCTATCTGTTTTATCGAATACGATCGGCCATACTCAGTAGACATCAATCTCGTCAGCGAACTAATCCGCTCTGGATCGCTGCTCACCGCTCTTCACAATGCGGGGTTTGACGATTACCCCCCTGTGCTATAATCTGTAATCATGAAAGCTGGGTCCACGCACCACACACGAGACGCATCAGCCCACCATCTAGTGGGCATAATGCGCGCGTAGACCCACCCGCTCTGACAAGAAGGGATCGTTGATAAAGACGGCGTGGGCTGCGCTCAGGTCGTCTTTTTTGTGATGGAGGTATAGATGCCAATGATTCAACCAGTTCGAGGCACGCGCGATTTCTATCCAGAGGATATGGCTTTTCGCCAGTGGCTCAACAACCAGATCCGAGAGGCATCCACTCAATTTGGCTATCAGGAATTCGATGGTCCCTTTCTGGAGCGCCTGGAACTCTATGCCGCCAAATCCGGTGATGAGCTCGTTAAAGAGCAGTCCTATGTATTTCCCGATCGAAGTGGTTCGATGATCGCTCTCCGCCCTGAACTCACGCCATCTCTTGCACGTATGGTAGCGCAGCGCGGCAAAGGTCTCACACTGCCTCTTCGCTGGTGGTCTTTTGGACCTTTTTGGCGATATGAGCGAAAGCAGAAAGGTCGGTCCCGGGAATTCTTCCAGTGGAATATCGACCTTATCGGCGTCGACACCCCTGAAGCGGATGCCGAACTCGTAGCGGTGGCGGCGACACTCTTTCGGAATGTTGGGCTGACGGCGGATATGATCCGCATCAAAGTGAACAATCGGCGCCTTGCGGAGAAGCAACTCCAGAAAATCGGGATTCAGGGCGAGCTGCTGCCAACAACTTTTCGTCTTATCGATCGACAAGATCGCATGACGCCAGATGCATGGAAATCTTATGCGCTCGAAAGCGGGCTCAAGGAAGAACAATTTACTGGTCTTATGAAGATGCTCAAGGATCTTGATGCCTGGAAAACTTCACCGGAAATGCTTCAATACTTCAAGGCCGCCGAAGCGCTCGGCGCGGATGAATATTTGGACTATGACCCAACCATTATCCGGGGACTCGATTACTACACCGGGACGGTGTACGAAGCCAGGGACGTCAAAGGTAATCATCGGTCGATCCTCGGCGGAGGTCGATATGACGATCTCGTCTCTGTGGTCGGTGGCAACCCGATCCCTGGGACGGGCTTCGCGATGGGAGATGTCGTATTCGGACTCGTCCTCGACGAAAACGGAATTAAACCTGATCTACGTGTAAGTCCTACGGACATCTTGATTACAACTTTTGAAGAGGGTGGTGAGAGCTCTTCAATTCAAATCTCTACAGAGTTGCGTGATGCCGGCTATCGGGTTGAATGGTATCCGGAACCTGTGCGCCTTCAACGCCAGTTTAAGTACGCAGATCGTAATGAAATCCCGCTGGTTATAATTATTGGCCCCGATGAAATAGAGTCGGACAAGGTCTCGCTTAAGGACATGGTCTCTGGTGAGCAGGTGTCCTTTGATCGGAGCGATCTTCTAACACGGATAAGAAACCGGCTTGTTGGTTAATTGCGTAAATTTTATGGCTCGATGCCTGCCTTCGTGTTAGAATAATGCTCGCCCAAAAAGGGTGCCTGCCATACGATTGCAGATTAGAATATTGCGATAATGCAGTTCAGCATGGCGAGGGTAGTTCAGTGGCAGAACGCGCGCCTGTGGAGCGCGATGTCGCGGGTTCGAATCCCGTCCCTCGCCCTGAAATAATTACTACAGCGAAGGTTTAGCATGCCCTTTTGTGGATATAATTAAGGTCTGGAATCCATCACTCATTCATTCGAGAACGCCCGCCAGGGCGTTTTTTTGAAATTAGCGTGCTATGCCGGTAATAGGATCCACTCCAGTTTCAATATAGCCATCGATAAGATCTTGTAGTACCTCCAGCACCCACGCTTCTCGCCCAAGCGTTAATCGCTCAGGATTAATATCGTCAATGATAAGCGGCATGGATACCATTCCCCCGCCATCGCCCATCCAAACGTGATCCCAGATTTCTGCGATCGCCAATTCAGGAGCGGCCCGCACTGTCGCGATCCATTTCTCTCCAAGAACATCTCCTGGTGACTCACCGCCAATAAAACTCAATCCTGGCGCTTCGAGCATTTCCACCGATGCCTCTGCGCTCAATTCAGGTGACAAGAAAATCGTATCCACATCCAAGTTAGATAGTGCATTAATTGCATCCTGAACTGCTGAAATCTCAGCTGAAGATGCCTCAATGCCAAGCGGATATGAATGAAAAGGTGGATAGGCCTGTCTGCACAATCCACAATAAAACTTCGCCCCGTTCTGAAATGCCAAATTACTAGCGCTCTCTTCGGTGGAGTTCAGCACTGAGATAGCACCTACTCGCCAATCAGGTGTGACTACAGCCGAGATAACACCGGCGATGAAGCCAATTTGATCTGCACCCATACCGTCTGGGCCGATCCTCGTTAGATTGCCTGCATCACTTAAGCCCTGGATCCCGATAGCCACAAACTGCACGTCCGGATATCGCGCAGCTAAGTCATTTAATCCCGGATCAGGTGGAAGGTAAAAGACAATCTTTACGTTCTGCTCGAGATCGCTATCAGAGATTTCGGTTAGAACGATAAATTCAGCTTCTGCTGCAGTCGAAAGCGTTGCGATGAGGTCTTCGACTCTGGAAGCCATCATCTCTGCTGCCTCGCCCCCGCTAACTAGATAGACCAAATTAGGTGCAGCCGTAGGCGATGTTGTTGGTATCATCGGCTGATCCAGCGTGTGTGTTGCTGAAGCCTGCTCATTATCTCCTGACCCGCCACAAGCGGTAAGCAGGATAAGAATTCCAAGCAATGTAATTTTAAGTGCGTGATTGTTAGCGAATCGCATCAAATAATTTCCCATCCTTATCTACTATTTTACTATCTGTACTCAGCCCTTGACCATATCGCCCAAACGTGGAGAATTGATATTCGCTTCTATCTACGCATTCTTCTTGTTCACCAATTGTTAAGAAATACGAGATAATATTGAGCACATGAAATCATCTTCAAGAGTTATCGAACGCATCAACCGTCGAGATGCGCTAAGAATGTCTGCCCTGGGATTGGGCGGTGTTGCCTCCCAAAGATTCCTGCGAGGACTCGCGTTACCGGATTTTCCAAGCGCAGAACGTCTTGGCAGAGTCGCATCGCCCAAAGTCGAGCTTCACATACGACCCGATTCAACCAGCCAAACGATCGGGACCCTTTACGAGGATACCGTCATTCCCTGGCTGCGCGAGGTGGTCGGTCATCATCCATACCGCTTTAACCAACGTTGGGTGGAAACTCCAGATGGCTACCTATGGTCTGGGACAGTTCAGCCCGTCCAAAATGAGCCGAACCAACCCGTAGATCTCCTACCCGTGACGAGCCTCGGCGACGGCATGTGGGTTCAGGTGACGGTCCCCTGGGTGGATCTCATCTTAGACAACCCCCCTGCCCGCTCTCCCTGGTTGAAAGTAAGCCTAACACCGCGTCTATCTTACAGCCAAATATTGTGGGTTGACCAAATTCGCACAGACGATTCAGGCAATAACCCCCTCTATCGGATCAATGAACGTTACGGATATGGCGACATCTTCTGGGCTGATGCTCGTGCATTTCGACCCCTTATTGAAGAAGATCTGTCTCCAATCCACCCTGAGGTTGAAGACAAACAGGTCGTCGTCAACCTGACATCGCAAACGCTATCTTGTTTTGAAGGTAATCGGGAGGTTTTTTTCTGTCGAATTTCTTCCGGGGCGAAATTTAACGCTTCCGGTGAGCCGGTCGATGAGTGGGCCACCCCGATTGGTGGCTTTCAGATTTGGCGCAAGTTGATATCGCTCCACATGAGCGGCGGAACGACAGGAGGCGGTTACGATCTACCAGGAATCGGTTGGGTGACCCTCTTCGTTGGCAATGGCGTAGCAATCCATTCAACCTTCTGGCACAACAATTTCGGTGTCCCCATGTCACATGGTTGTGTGAACGCACGACCTGAGGATGCTCACTGGATTTTCCGCTGGACGACACCCATAATCGATTATGATCCCGGCGATGCAACTGTCTCAATGCCTGGAGGGACCCGCGTCCTGATTGCTGAAACGTGAAGCTTTTTTTATTTGGCAATCTCGCTTGTTTGATATGACGTTTCACTTTTTAGATAGGAATTAATAGAATGTCTGAAAACAGCGTAACAGCGATCGCTTCACCAAACATCGCTTTTATCAAGTATTGGGGCAACCGCGATCCTGCTCTCCGGCTTCCAGCGAATGCGTCGCTCTCCATGACGCTCTCGAATCTCCAAACGACAACAACCGTAATTTTCGATGATCGCCTGGAAGCAGATCAAATCGAAATCGACGGCAGCCCCGCCTCAGCTAAAGCTGCCAGCCGCGTTACGATGCATTTAGATCTCATTCGCACTCTCTCAGGGGTTCCTGCCTTCGCAAGCATGCGCAGTCAAAGCAATTTCCCGGCCGGTGCAGGCATCGCCTCTTCAGCTTCAGCTTTCGCTGCACTAACTGCGGCAGCCAGCAATGCAGCCGGGCTGGAGCTAGACAAGAAGCAGCTATCCATCCTCGCACGTCGCGGTTCCGGTTCTGCCGCTCGCTCCATATTCGGCGGTTTCGTCCAATTATTCTCGGGAGAAGTTAACGAGGACGGGTACGCTGAGCAGCTTGCGCCTGCAGAACATTGGCACTTGGTCGATCTCATCGCAGTTGTCACAAAAGAACACAAATCGACAGGGTCATCCGCAGGCCACCTGCTGGCGCCCACGAGTCCAATTCAAGCCCCCCGCGTCCAGGATGCGGCGCGTCGTCTGGAAACCTGCAAAGATGCGATTCTGCAAAAGGACTTTCGAACGCTTGCTCAAATTGTTGAATTAGACTCAAACTTGATGCATTCGGTGATGATGACATCAGAGCCGCCGCTTCTATACTTGGAACCGGAGTCGATCAGCGTTATGAAGCATGTAACCCGCTGGCGAGAAGCTGGTCTAGACGTGTGCTACACCATTGATGCCGGACCCAACGTTCATTGCATTTGCTCTTTTGAGGACTCCCATGAAGTCGAGCATCAGCTCCGTTCTATCGATGGCATTTTAGATATTTACCGCTGCTCACCCGGAAATGGCGTAGCTCTTACGGCGAACAATGAACAAGCACCCCAGTGATATAATCGCGGCTAAATAAATGCGCAGGTGATTTTCGTGTCAGATTTCTTGCTTTTCCTAATCGTTCTCTCGGTGTTGCTAATAGGTCACGAGTTGGGTCACTTTCTCGTTGGTAAATGGCGTGGTGTGAAAATCGATGAGTTTGGTTTAGGTTTCCCACCTCGACTGCTGACCTTATTCGAAGCTGGCGGTGTCAAGTACTCTCTGAACTGGATCCCGTTTGGTGGCTTTGTCCGTTTCGCGGGAGAGGATGACCCAGATTTTCCTAACGGTCTTTCTTCGTCGTCCATACTGACACGTACGCTCGTCCTTTCCGCTGGTCCTGCAGCGAATATCTTCTTAGGCTTCCTTGCCTTCCTCATGGCCTTCAAATTTGCGGCTCCCGATGTCACTCGCGTTCTCATAGCTGAAGTCCTTGAAGACACGCCTGCCTACGCTGCCGGCATGCTATCCGGCGACATCGTCGAATTCGTTGATGACATTCCCGTCCAGGGCATTGGGGATATGCAGGAAGCCATTCACGCAAAGCTTGGCGAAACTACTCTTATTGTTGTTGATCGAGACGGACAGATTGTTGAACTTACCATGATCCCGCGCCTAGAATTCCCTGCCGATCAGGGGCCCATCGGGGTGACCTTGAGTTTCCCCACCGCTGAAATGGGGTGGCTCGAAGCCTCCAAGTGGGGCGTGGATTCGGTCGTGACCCAGATCACCGCGCTTATCAAGCTTCCGGGACGCTTATTAAGCGGTCAAGCCTCACCTGAGGAAGCTCGTCTAAGCGGTTTAAAAGGCATTCATGATATGTTGTCGTGGGCAAGCACAATCGATCGAGCATCCGACAGGCCCTTCATTACATTGAACTTAATCGGGGTTATTAGTATCGGCCTGGCATTGGCCAATTTACTACCCTTCCCAGCTCTTGACGGTGGGCGATTAATGTTTGTCCTTTACGAGGCAATCTTTCGTCGCCGAATATCTCCTCGATTCGAGGGCATCGCCCACGCTATCGGCTTTGCCATCCTAATATTTCTCATGGTCTACATCAACCTACAGGATTTCATCAATCCAATTTCTCTTCCTTAGCATCCCTACTGCGATTTCTTATGGATCAAGAACTAGACGAATTATTCTCGCTTTTGATGGACGAAGAACAGCTTCTGCCCATCGAAGAACTCTCTGCACTTTCTGATTTGGACACCCGCCAGCTAGATCGCTTTTCAAGTTGCTGGCAATCACTGTCTCCTCAACGGCGCCGCACCTTGCTGGCGACACTCGGGCAGCAAGCCGATGAGCATGTTGAGCTTCTATTCGATAGCATCAATTGTCTCGGTCTAGATGACCCCGACCCGACCATTAGAAAGATTGCAATTGGAAATCTATGGGAATCTACAGATCCATCTCTCCCTGCAGCTTTCCTTACAGCACTCAACGAGGATAGCTCAATTATAGTGCGCGCTGCTGCCGCTGATGCTCTTGGACGTTTCGTCCTTTTAACAGAACTCGAAGATGATTCCTTGACGGAGTCAGACCAGATCGTAGACGATCTTCTGCGAACAATAAGGGATGGCGCCTCGTCTGAGTTACATCGCGCTTGTGTAAAATCCCTCGGTTTCTCTTCTCGTGAAGAAGCGCAAGCGATCATCGCCGATGCATACCTTTCAGAAGATGAGGATTTAGTACAGTCTGCCCTAATAGCCATGGGTAGATCGGCTAATCCAGTCTGGAGACCGGAAATTCTCCAAGAATTACTTCACCCCTCACCATTAATTCGCGCCGAGGCAGCTCGCGCCGCAGGTGAACTTGAGCTTCACGATGCAGCACAGTCTCTTGTTGAACTTCTCGAAGACGTCAGCGATGAAGTAATTCACATCGCTATATGGTCTTTGGGGCAGCTTGGTGACGACGTGGCCAGAACAGCCTTATTAAATATCCAGGCCTCAGCGCCAGATCCCGAGACTGTGAAGAAAGCTGATGAGGCCCTCGAGCACCTGGCATTTCTCGAAGGCACTCCTGGGCTCTTGATCGATGACTTCGATGACTCTGCAGAGGATGCCGTGGATTGAGGGAATTCCTAAGCCTTTTCACGAGTAATATTTTCCCGATCATCGCTGTCGCTGGGGCGGGCTTTCTACTCCAACGGAGAACGCGCCTTGATCCCCGACCTATCTCCGCTGTAATTTTTCACATCCTCGTACCCGCCCTCGTTTTTGATTTGGTACTCAAAACAGAAATTCCCAAGAATGATATCGTAAGCATGGTTATCCTCGCATCGGGCGTGATCGTCTTCATGCTCTTGCTCAGCTGGGCGCTCTCAAAAATTCTTCGCTTACCGCAGGCGCTCGCGTCTGCCTTCATACTCAGCGTGACGTTTATCAATGCAGGGAATTATGGTCTTTCGCTTAACCACTTTGCGTTGGGCGAAGCCGGATTACTCTGGGCAAGTATCTATTTCATCACGAGCGCCTTGTGGACGAACTCAGCGGGGGTTTACATAGCCAGCGCTGGGAGGATGGACCCGCTCCGTGCGGTAAAGAATCTGGCCAGGGTGCCTGCCGTATATGCCATCCTTTTATCACTCATTCTGCGCGCTCTCAATATTAGTGTCCCGCAAGCCATTTCCCGGCCAATCGAACTTCTGGCATTGGCAATGATTCCTATGATGCTTCTGGTTCTGGGAATGCAGATCGGTAAAGCAGGCCCTCCGAAACGCCTCGGCCTACTATCTATCGTGGTCGCCCTTCGTTTAATTCTCTCTCCAATTGTTGCCTGGTTCATGGCAAACGCGCTTCGTATGCCCATTATCGGTATGCAAGCAGGCGTTCTCGAGTCCGCCATGCCTACTGCTGTCCTTGCCTCTATCCTTGCGCTCCAATACGATTCGGAGCCTGACTTCGTCATTGGTGCAATTCTTGTATCAACGTTGTTAAGTCCAATCACATTGACACCGCTTCTCTATGTTCTCGGAGTGTAACCATTAGACAGCTGCCGCCCATTCTGCTTGTTGCTCTTTTACTTCTTTCTCCGCTGGAACCTGTTTCAGCCCAGGCGGACGAGATTCACGTCGATACACACGCCGAGTATAAGTATGGATCAACCATCAACTTCAGCGCGCAAATTCAAGCTGTAAGCGAAGTCATTCGTGCGGCAGTTTTCATCCGTGAGGGCTCATCAGAATTTACAAACGTCGCCATTGCTGTCCTTTCAGACGGCTCTACGATCTCGGCGGAAGTAATTGAAGAAGTTCAGGCGCTCGGGGTTGAGCCATTTTCCACAATCACTTACTGGTGGCAGATAGATTTCGCAGATGGCAACAACTACGTCACAGACCCCACATCCTTTGTTTACGAGGACAATCGTTTCGATTGGCACTCCCTGAGCAATTCCAACATCACCGTCCATTGGATAGAAGGCGATCTAACCCGTGGTCAGGATATCCTCAACCTGGCAAATGATTCCATTTTGAAAATTCAGCGCGATCTCGCACTGCCAGCCCTGGATCATGTGTCCATATATATCTACCCTACAGTTGGCCAGCTTCAATCAAGCATACGCATGGGCGGTGCGACATGGGTCGGTGGGCATGCCCAACCAGAATTGAGGACCATACTCTTGGCCGCGCCAACTGGGGTTGAGGGTCAAATCTCTCTAGAGCGCGATCTCCCCCACGAGCTTGTTCACATCCTGCTTTACGAACGTATGGGCGATCAATATCACAATCTTCCCACCTGGCTCAACGAAGGACTGGCCACACTCCAAGAAGGTGTGCCGAATCCTGCATACATCTTCGAGTTGGATCGCGCCGCCCGCGAGAATGCGCTAATTTCAATGCACTCCCTTTGTGCATCTTTCCCGATTTCCGAAGAGGATGCCTTGCTGGCATACGCTCAGAGCGCATCCTTCACACAATATTTGCTTGACATTTATGGTGTTGGCGGCGTCGCACTGCTTCTGGATGCTTATCAGGAAGGAACAAGCTGTGAAGGTGGTATTCAACGAGTGTATCAACGCCCCATCTCTCAATTAGAAAACGAGTGGAGATGGACGTCACTCTCAAATCCCAATCTGCTCGATTTCGCCCAGCCGCTTCTACCCTGGCTTCTACTCGGCTTGTCCGTTCTCGTCGTATTCGGTATCATTTTTCTTCTTAGCCGCCGGCAACACAAGGGATAGAAATACTATGAACTCCTTTAAAACACTCGTATTCGATCTTGAGACAAAGCGGCTTGCAGATGAGGTCGGTGGTTGGGACCATATCGATAAGATGGGCCTCTCTGCTGGCGTAACCTATCACGTCGAAGAGGACGGCTGGTCCTTATTCAAAGAGGACGATGCTGGTGCGCTTCTTGACGAACTTGCTTCCGCATCCAAAGTCGTCGGCTTCAACATCATCCGTTTCGACTACACAGTTCTTAGGCCCTATGGACTTTCTGTCGATCGGTCCTTGGTAGAGAAGACCGCAGACATGCTTGCAGACATCTCGCTAACACTTGGATTTAGAGTTGGCCTAGATCACCTCGCAGAAGCAACCTTGGATGAAAGCAAGTCCGCTGACGGCCTTGCCGCGGTTGAATGGTACAAGAAAGGCGAGATTGACAAGGTTTTGGCGTATTGCAAACAGGATGTTTGGGTTACGTACCGTCTGTGGGTATATGGTCGCGATCACGGCCATATTTTCCGGCGTGATCGCAGTGGCAGTAAAAAGAAGATCCAGGTGTCCTGGTAAAAACCTGCCGGGTTGGCTTTATATTGACCTTTTGCCGATCAGCTCCGCGATATCGCTCCCGTCTGATGTTTCTGAACGCCACGCAATCGCATCATGGCCTCGGTCCGCTGATAAAGTGAAAGCGAATGCTGCGGCAATGCCAGGCTGGGATCGAACCATCCGGTAGAACTCTAAATATTGGCGAGCCTTCGTACGATCCTCTACCCCTTGGATGGGGTTACAAAACTCAGTAATAATGAGTAACTTATCCGGGAATTTGTCTCGATATACCTCGAATACACGCCCCTGATTGCGAGCTCTTAGAGAGGCCTGATCCGTCCAATAGCAATTCACACCTACCCAATCAGCATTCTGGACCGCGCTCACCGCCTCATTTAGAAATTGAGCATCATCGGCTCTCCACCCTGGGAGAAGTTCACCTTGAGATAACCCGGGGAATCCGACCTTTGCATCTGGAAAACGAGTCTTAATCATCTGGGTTACTTTTATAAACCACTGCGAGAACTCCAATCCATCTCGCCAGGACCGTCGCCACCCTGAGTTTTGGACGTTCGGATTACTGTGGATTTCAAAATATCTGATCCCGGATCGATACAGACGTCCAAAATTACTTTCAATCGATGCGAAAAATCTTTCTGCTGAGATTGCCTCGCCAGAAAAGTCTCCCGTCACACGCACAACGATGAGCATATCTGGATTCAACCCTCGGATGCGTTCGATCGTATCGAGACTTTCGTCAAGCTCCAGTTTGACAGCTTCGAGCCTCGCCAATCTTATAAGATTGAGATCTTCGTCTTGTAATGGCTCCCTCACCCTTGCGTGAGCACCGATCAGACATTTTTCATGATTAAGGCGTGAGGGTTCGAACGATTTCTTCGCCGCCGGCCAAATGAGAAACGGCGTTGGGTCGATAATGTCCTTTGGGAAATTCGTCTCACCGCGATCGGTTGCTCCATCTCTTTTCAATGTTAAGTGAAGGTGCGAACCAGTAGATGCTCCAGTAGAGTTCGCTCTCCCAAGCAACTCGCCAGCCTTCAATTCCTGTCCCACCCGCACCAATGGCCGCGCAAGATGCCCATATACGGTTTTGTATCCATCTTTATGTCGTACACGAACATGTTTCCCATAAGCGTGCACCCTTGGGTCTGGGTTATTATGAACCCGATAGACGACACCGTCTGCGCAACAATAGATGTTGGTGTTATTCAAAGCTCGGATATCTACGCCCTCATGGCCTGGCATACCAAAACGGCTGTATATCTGTGGATTTGCCCCATATTCTTGAGTAATAAATGTGTAATCGGTGGGCCAAAGCAAGTAGAAAGATTTACGTTTCTGCCCGTAGCGATCTTCATCGGCAATTCGCAGTGTGAATTCCTCCTGCAACCCTTTCGCAGTGTCCGTGGAAATTGGGTCAAGGCGAACACCAGGGTGCTGCGAATAAAACCATGCTTCAAGTTGACTATATTCAGGATATCCACCCGGAACAACGGGGAAAGTTATCACCTGGGCAGGCGCCATGTATTGCGCTGCAGTTTGAGGATCCTGAGTCAAGTTCGGTCCATACTGCAGAACATATTCAGAACATGAGCGAACCCAGGTCCAGTAATTCTCACGCGGGAGCAAGATCACTTGGTGTTCCATAGTCAGTTATTAAACCCCATGCCTTTTGATTTCATCGAAACGTAGCGGTTTTTTCCGATTACGAGATGATCAAGCACCTCAATGTCGAGAAGTTTTCCGGCATCCACAATTGCCCGAGTTACAGCGACATCTTCAGGACTGGGTGTTGGGTCACCACTCGGGTGATTATGTGCAACGATTATTGCAGCAGCATTGCGACGCACTGCTTCCCGAAACACCTCACCAACTCTGATGACTGAACTGTTAAGCGACCCTCGGTATACATCTTCTACCTTAAGGACTTGATTTCGTGTGTCCAAGAGAAGGACGCGTAAGTGCTCCTGCTCTAATGCGCCCATTTCATAGAGAACGAGATTGGCAGCATCCTGCGGTGACTGGATACGCGGTTTATCCTCTTGGTTCACAGTCGCAAATCTCCGCCCTAACTCAACCGCTGCTTGTATTTGCGTTGCCTTGGCGAACCCGATTCCCCGTTTATCCTCAAGTTCGGGAAGCGAGATGCGATGTAATCCTGCAAGGCCTCCGACTTCCATCAATAGTGTTTGCGCTAACTGAACAGCGTTCATCCCTTTGATACCCGTTCTAAGCATGATGGCCAGTAGCTCTGCGTTGGATAGCGCTCCCGGACCTAAAGCAGCGAGCCGTTCACGTGGGCGGTCGCCAGAGTCAAGATCCATAATCCGGTAACCCAACTGTTTATCCCCCATATCACACCCCCATTCAGTGCAAATTGCGTGCCGAAGCCGATGATTGCGACTATACTTCAGTGGAATCTCGCTGTCAAAGTGGCCCAGAATTTGCATCGCCATGAGTAAACTGCATGCTATAATGCCGCTCGTCAGGAGTGCCCATGCTGGACATTTTCGGAATCGCCTCATTAGGAAATTTCTTTACATATCTCACGGCCTTTTTCGGTGCCTTCTTGGCTGCTTTGTGGCTAAGTTTGATCTTTTGGACGCTCAGGGATATCCGCTCCAGGTCCCACGATAAACTTGTACACATTCTCACGGTGATCCTGGTGGCTCTCTTGAATCTACCCGGATTTATCATCTACCTTATTATCCGCCCACCCCTGACGCTTACTGAGGAGTACCAGCTTACGCTCGAAGAAGAAGCGCTCCTTTCGCAAGTTGAGGAGCGTTTGTTATGTCCAGGATGTGGAAGTCATACGGAAAATAATTGGCAGGTCTGCGCCCATTGTCACACTCGACTCCGAAAAGTATGCCGTCAGTGTGGCCAGCTTCTGCAGCTCTCCTGGCAGATTTGCCCTCAATGTGCAACACCTGTACCAGGGTCTTCTTCCGAATCTCAATCAGCAGATACACCACCCATAACAGGCTAGCGCTCGAACCTGCTCCTCTCGTATATATAAAAGAAACTGGCGAATTCGCCAGTTTCTTCTTTAGTTATTGTCTGCTTCGATATTCGCAACTTTTAGCTAGCAACTCCTAAGCAGGCCCACCCTGCGTACTTAGCACTCTCACCGAGCTCGTCCTCAATGCGAAGAAGTTGGTTGTACTTCGCAACCCGATCGGATCGAGCAGGAGCACCCGTCTTTATTTGTCCCATGTGAATGGCGACGGAGAGGTCGGCAATTGTGGCGTCTTCAGTTTCTCCTGAGCGGTGTGATGTCACGGCTCGCCAGCCTGCTTCCCGGCAAACCTGAACAGCTTCGAGCGTTTCTGTCAGAGTGCCAATTTGGTTAACTTTTACTAACAGCGAATTGCAAGCTTTTAATTCAACGCCTTTTCTTACCCGTTCGGGATTCGTTACAAGCAAATCATCACCAACGATCTGGATTTTATCTCCCATCTTCGCGGTCATTAATTGCCAGCTATCCCAGTCGTCTTGTGCAAGTCCGTCCTCAATAGATACGATTGGATATTGTCTGACCCACGATTCCCAGAACTCGACCAATTCCTCACCGCTAAGCTCCTTCCCCTCACTACGAAGCTGGTACACCTCTCGCTCGACATCGTAAAACTCGGATGCTGCTGGATCGAGCGCAATCGACACCTGTTCTCCGGTTTTATAGCCGGCCTTCTCAATGGCTACCAAGATGAGTTCTACTGCTTCAGCATTTGACTTTAGGGCCGGTGCAAACCCTCCTTCATCACCTACAAGCGCGGTGTATCCTTTATCTCTCAACACTGCTTTAAGTTCCTGGTAGATCTCCGCTCCCCACCGCAGACCCTCGGAGAAAGATTCCGCTCCCAGCGGCATGATCATGAACTCCTGTGCATCCGTCGACTGCCATCCAGTGTGCGCTCCCCCGTTTAATATATTTAACATGGGCACCGGCAAGAGATGCGCGCTCACTCCACCAATATACCGGTAGAGAGGGAGCTGGAGAGAATTTGCTGCAGCTTTAGCTACCGCCAAACTCACGCCAAGTATGGCATTGGCTCCTATCCGTGATTTGTTCTCTGTGCCGTCTAGTTCAATCATGGCCAGATCAATCGCCCGCTGTTCGATTGCATCCCACCCCAGAAAAAGTTCCGCAAGTTCAGAATTTACATTCTCTACCGCCTTTAACACCCCCTTACCGCCAAACCGAGACTTATCTCCATCCCTCATTTCAAGCGCTTCATGAACACCTGTCGATGCACCTGAAGGTACAATTACGCGGCCCCAGCTGCCATCAAATAGCGAAACCTCAACTTCGACCGTTGGATTCCCTCGAGAATCAAGCACTTCTCGCCCATGGATCGTTTCAATAGTTGTCTGCATCGAGATAAGCCTCCTATGATTTCGTTCCTCAATTATAAACCGTATCCATCCTTCCGAGATCACGTCTTGATCGTTTTACAAAACCCTCGTGATAGAATCCACCCATGACGCCACAAAACAATACAGTTGCTATCGCAATGAGTGGAGGTGTCGATAGCTCGGTTGCGGCCGCCCTTCTTGTTGAGCAAGGCTTCGCTGTCTTCGGCGTAATGCTGCGCTTATGGTCTGCTGGTCCCGAGACAAGCAACCGATGTTGCTCACCGGAAGACGTCTTACTTGCCAGGCAAGTGGCGAGTCAACTCGATATACCCTTTCACACCCTGGACGTCAAATACACGTTTAAGAAGGAGGTCGTCGACCCCTTTATTGATGACTATGCGCAAGGCAGAACACCGAACCCCTGTATGCGGTGTAATCGAATAATCCGCTGGGGTTTCCTTCTAGAAAGCGTCCTCGGAATGGGCGCGAGTCACCTCGCAACGGGACACTACGCTCAGATACACTATGAGGGAAATCGCTATCAGCTAATCAGAGCGAAGGACAAAAACAAGGATCAAACCTACGTTCTCAGCGTTCTGCAGCAACATCAACTAGCACGCACAATATTCCCCCTGGGCGATATAAAGAAAAACAAAGTTCGTGAACAAGCAGCAAAACTCGATCTTCCGATCGCTGACCGAGCCGAGAGCCAGGACCTATGTTTCGTGGGCGATCAGGATTATCGAGAATTTCTTACCGACCAGGGAATCCATCTCTCCCCCCCGGGGCCCATTCACGATGAGAAAGGTGAAATTCTCGGTCAGCATTCGGGTTTAGCAAATTACACAATCGGGCAGCGCAAAGGCATCGGAGTTTCGAAATCATTTCCACTCTATGTAATAAACAAGAATATGCGTGATAATGTTCTCGTTGTCGGTCCGAAGGACAGACTCGGCCGTACGAGCTTCACTATTGGACATGCAAATTGGATTTCTGGCTCTCCACCTAAAAGCGGCAGCTCCATACATGCACGAGTGCGATATAAGGCAGAGGAAGTCGGCGCAACCCTTCGTGCCTTTGATCATGCTCATGCCGAAATCCAACTAAGTAAACCGGTCCCTGACGTAACTCCCGGTCAGTACGCGGTGTTTTACGAGGGGGAAGAATGCTTAGGAGGAGGGATAATCCTTCCGTGACTCTTCATGGCTTTATCCTCGGTTTAACCATCGCCTCGGCTTGTGCCTTCCTTTTCCACATCCTTCGCGGTGGTAGTCTCAAACGTCTTGCAATCTATACGGTATCTGCGTGGATCGGATTCTTTTCAGGTCACCTGCTTGGCGAACTTATCAATTGGCAATTGCTAAGGCTAGGCTCTATCAACCTGTTTTCTGCGCTTCTGGGAACAATACTTAGCCTTGTTCTAACTGCTGTCTTGGTAAAACCTAATTCCCGCTCACAAAAAAAGCCCCACCGTCGTCATTAGGCACAATTCCAGCGATTCTGCGTGTGTTATAATTTGCCGATGACCGAAAAAGAACCTATCGCACCAGCCAATGACACACCTTTCCCCGATGATGCAAATACTTCGGGCAATGACACACCTTCGCCTGTCGAGGCGGTTCCTTCAGGCAATGCGATTCCCACTTTATGGATCATACTGGGAGTGGTGATTGTTCTCTTGCTAATCGCAGGATTAATCGTCGCTGTTACTCTCATGATCAATAATCCCGCACAAACGGAAACTTTTCGCGACATTATGATTATTTTTATGGCCTTCGAATCTCTAATCATCGGCCTCGCACTTATTATCATGCTTATTCAACTAGCCCGCCTGACGAACCTCCTTCAATATGAGATCAGACCGATACTCGAAGCAACAAACGAGACAGTTGGTTCGTTGCGCGGAACTACTAAATTTCTCAGCGATAACCTTGTAACACCTGTTGTCAAAGCGAGCAGCTCGTTCGCGGCGCTAAGGCGCGCAATCGAGTTGTTTGACTTTCGCCGTCCTAAGTAAATTTGTATAAAGACATTAACAAAAGGAGAACGGATTATGTCTGATAATAACAGTGATTTCGGTGCCTTCGTCTCAGGCTTTTTAATTGGCGGTCTGGTTGGCGCGGCTGTCTCTCTGCTCTTCGCCCCACAGTCTGGAGAGGAGACCCGAACCCTAATCTATGACAAGGGCATTGAGTTGAAGGATCAAGCCGGGGGAGTCATTGATGATACACGCTCTCGCGCGGAAGAACTAGCCAAGCAGGCAAAATTCCAAGCAGAGGATCTTCAAAAACGAGGCAAGAGTGTCGCTGAAGGCCAGAAGAAGAAATCCACGAAAGAAGTTGAACCTGAGAAGAAAGCTGCTACCCCCAAGAAGAAAGACGACACTGCGAAAAAATAACTTCACTTGTAACTCTGTTCATTAATAGGACGCCTCAATGAGGCGTCCTATTTAATATTCTACTTTCACTCGAAATCATCGTGAGCGATTAATCATCCGCGCTCTAATTCACTTATTGCAGCAGGGAGAAGCTCGGCCACATCGCCTGCTATCACACCGGCTGTCGTACCAATCATTCCTGCCGCTATCTCGCCTGACCAACCGTGAAGAAAGCAACCCAAGATCGCTGCTTGGTAGGGCTGTAAGCCTTGAGCAAGCAGAGATGCGATCGCACCCGCCAATACGTCTCCAGTTCCCGCCCGCGCTAGCGCAGGTGTTGCGAAGGGCAGAATCGTTGCTTGTCCGCTTGGAGAAGCGACGACGGTAAATGCCCCCTTCAACACAACCACATGCCCCCATTGAGCAGCCCAATCTAAGGCAGTTTGCTCTCGTTCCGCTTGGATCTCCGCTATCGGGAGACCTGTCAACACCGACATCTCTCCCGGGTGAGGTGTGAGGATCGATTGCCCAGGTAAATGGGCAGACCAGTCAGGTATTCGAGCGAGCAGCTTCAAACCATCCGCATCAACAACGATAGGAGGTAGCTTCATCAACGCATCGTTGTTTTCGTTACGAATGAACCCTATTCCTTGTTTTGCGGCCGCAGCAGGATTTATCAGTCGTTTCATGAAGGTCAGTGTTGGCTTTTCTTGTCCAAAACCAGGACCCAGCAAAAGCGCCTGACAATGAGGAAGCTCCTCAATGATGACGTCCACGGCAGGGCCGGCAATGACCCCAATCTCATGCGGCAGGACAAGCCACGTAGCTTCTGGAACCATTGGAACTAAAAAACCCTGGATTGGTTCTGGAACTGCCAGCGTGACCAGGCCTGCACCAGAACGATACGCCCCTAATGCGG